>NZ_JBBNGE010000077.1:0-10077 GCF_040095255.1 Segatella sinensis
AGTAACACTTTAAATATCAAAGCTTTGGAATTATATTGTAATATCAGAAAGTGGAACATAGAACTGGACACCCTAATAAATAATCACTATTATGGATAAAGGAATTTGGGTATTTCTATCTCACTCAAACAAAGACTATGAAAAAGTGCGTCAAGTTAGGAATATACTTGAACAGCAGGGGTATAGACCTTTGATGTTTTTCTTGAATTGTCTAAATGATGACAATGAAATAGATGGACTAATCAAACGTGAAATAGATTCGCGCGAAAAGTTTATATTATGTGATAGCAAGAATGCTCAAAATTCAAAATGGGTTCAAGAGGAGGTCAATTATATCAAGATAAAAAATCGACTATGGGAGAAAATAAATATTGATTCTTCAATTGAAGATATAATGAAATCATTGTCTAGATTTCAGTCGAGAAATACAATATATATAAATGGAACATCAGACGATACAGAATTAAAAGAATTAATAGCTAAATTTTTCCGTGCAAAAGATTACGACGTAATCAATAAGCAGAGTTATGAAGAGAATGATTTTTCTTCACAAGGGTATTTTATAAATATATATTCTGCAAATATTTTATTAAAAAATAATACTCCTAGATTTGTATTGAATTATAATACGTTTTTACATTCAAATCGATCGAAAGAGGAAACCATTATAGTCAATATCTTTATTGACGCACGTGAAGAATTGCTTAGAGAATATTATAAGGATCCTGGTGTTGACAAATATGAAGGGTTTGTATGGCATAATAATAAAATTATAGATATTGACTATTCTGAAAAGAATAAGGAGGATTTACCTACACTCATCTATAATTTTATTCGGGAAATAGATATTAGTATAAATAATATTTTCAACTATGCTGAAGGTTGTAAAAGAAATATTGATGAATTTAAAATATTAAAAAAATGTATAGAATTAGAGTGTGTTGACATAGAGCCAGACAAATTGAAAGCGTTTGGTTTTTCGTTCGAAAACGAAAATGAGTATATCATATATGATACACTAAGCATAATACGTTCTACTGCTATGTTTGAGTTAGCATGCAACTATTTTATAGGTAAAACTGTAAAAAAATCATACAACAAAGCAATAGACCTATTCTATTCAGCATCTATATTAGGTATGAAGATTGCTCAAAAAGTATTGTATGAGCTTGGCCCTTCTTTGTTACCAATGCAAACAATAGATAAAATAAAAAAAAATGCTTTTAAGTCTGCTGATGGTTTTCCAGAATATCTACTTGCTAAAAGTATAGAATACAAGCAGGTCTTTGGGGATGATAAAGATGCTGTATTTCTTTTGTATGAATACTCTGTAAAAAAAGGCTGTATGTTTGGATATGAGGAAATCAATGGCTTGTATGCAATGCCACAAGACACTAATATAAATCAAAAGTTAGATAAAAGTTGTAATACTTGTTGGCATGAACATTACCTTATGGAGTATCCTAATAGAATATATTGGGAGAAACTCTTAGAATATATTGTTAAACAAAGTAAGTACAAACAACAATGAGGATATTTCTTAGCTATGGGCACGATTCAAATGCTCCTTTGATAGAAAAGATATACGAATATTTGACAAATGGTTGTGATGGTTCACCAAAGCACGATGTGTGGATTGACAAATCAGAGATTAAGGAGGGAGAAGATTGGAGATGTCGTATTTCTGAAGGTATTAGGCAAAGTGATGTGGTTTTGGCAGGTCTATCCAAATACTCTACAAGGAATCCAGGAGTTTGTAGAGATGAGATAAGTATTTCCGTTGGCGTAATGGGTGGAAATATCAAAACTATTTTGCTTGAGCCTACTGATATTGTAGCTGTGCCTGCTATGCTTTCCCATATACAATGGCTTGACATGAGCGATTGGAAAAGGCATATTGATGAAGGATTTAATGGCAAGTATTTTCAGAGGAAATTTAAAGAGCTTGCCAGAATGATAAATACTCCAGAAAACGAAAAGTTTAATGGTGACATCAATAGGCTTAGAGAGAAGCTGATTCCCATATCACCAATCATGCGAATAAAAAGTCTAACACAAAAACGAATGTATGGACGACAATGGCTTTATAAGAAAATTGAAGAATGGGATAAAATTGATGAACAAAGAATATTTTGGATTGTAGGGGGACCAGGTTTCGGGAAAAGCACTTTTGCAGCAAACCTTCAACAAACATTTAATGCTAAAATTCCAGCAATTCAGTTTGTTGAATGGGGAAAACCAGCTCACAGTGACCCATGTGCAATACTTAGAAATATTGCTTTTCAATTAGCCGTAAGATATCATGATTATCTACATCGCTTGTTAGATTTACCTCAATTAGATAATCTAACAAAAATGAATGAGCATGAACTCTTTGATGTCTTATTTTGCGAAAGCATGGGATTAATGATTGATGGTGGTCATGAAAATATCTGGATTCTTATCGATGCGTTAGATGAAGCTAATGACGCAAATGGTAACATGATTGCTTTAACAATATCAAGGCATATAGATAGATTACCTCGGTGGATGAAATTTATCCTTACTAGCCGTGATGATATAAAAGTTAGATTGCCATTACAAAAATTCAAGCCACAAGTTTTTGATTTAGAACATTCAGTTGAAATGAATAATTTCTGTGATATAAAAGAATTTGTGACAAGTGAATTATCAGAATTACAACTAACAGAATTACAAAGCGAAAGTATTGCAAGAAAAAGCGAAGGAGTATTTTTGTATGCCAAACTTTTAGTTGAGGATATAAAAGCAGGAATTTATTCTGTTGATAAATTGAAGGAAATGCCCACTGGTATAGGCTCATACTATTACAATCTGTTTTCCAGAATTTATCTAAATTGCATGAACTTTTATGACGAATATGTAGCAAAGGTTTTGGAAATACTCGTCTCATCTTCAAAAGTAATGAACAAATCATTAGTAAAAGAATGTGCATGTATTGAATCTGACAGGATTTTTAATAAAATACTGAATAGCTTTCAGCATATTATCAAATGTGAGAATGATGAATTAAAATTTTTCCACCATTCTGTACGGGAATGGCTAATAGATCCGGAAAAATCAGGCAACTATTACATATCTCCAAAAGATGGAATGAATAGAATTTGCAATCGTTTTGTTCATTGGTTAAATAGTGATGATACCACTTTGGATAGTGTTTGGCAAGAGTATCATTATGGTTTTGAGGATTGTGTAAATAATAACACAACATTGCCAAACCATTTTTCTGTAACTCACCTAAATACAATTTTTAATATGCTTTGTCCCATTGGATGTTCTGCATTTGGAACAATTGTTCAATATTTTAAAGACAATATAGGTCATATGGGACTTTTCTTAGACCGAATATTGAATCAGAAATCCAATGAATTATTTGTGGAAAATCTTTTTAATGGAATGTTTGAATCCGTTAAAGACCTGTACATCAAAATAGGTATCGTTTCTCCAAAGACAAGATTTTTCGAATGGCCTGAGACTGATGAAATTAGGCCAAATGGTAGCAATGTATATGAAGCCATTAGAATGTCTGCATATTTTTGCGCTATTGTTGAGTGTGCACTCATTCATAGAGAACAACGATCTAACATAGAAGAAAAAATAATTAAATCTGTACAGATTTTAGCTTTTTATAATAGAAGATTAGGAGAAATCCTGTTAAATATTATCCCATCACTTAGTGACATGGCAGATTTCACAGCACATGAAATGGAAGAACAAATAGCTAAAATAAAAAAATCTCAATATTGAAGAGACATTGAATAAACTAAAACTTGTATAAACAACTACAATATAGGATAATATGGAACAAATAAGAATACAATACTTTTCTTGTTCACCCTACCATGTCGGTGAAGAGAAATTTGCAAGTAAGACGCAAGAGTTGAAAACAATGGTCTATAAGTTACTGAAAGACTTACAGAATGAAATTAACGTAAATTTTGTATTTGAAGAGAAATTAGCTTATGGATTAAAAGGAGAAAACTCCTCTCCTTTCCAACTTGTAAAAGCTGCGTTAAACAATGACATTGTCATAGTCGATGGTTCATTGGAAGAAGACGAATTTAAAAAGCTTAATCTCGACTTTGGTGCAAACTACGAATGCATAACTCCTGCAGTTATGTCCCTTGACAATGTGTTGATATTAAGTAGAACACAGATTCCGTTAAATTTTACTCCATTACGTTCAAATGTAAAACGAATGGGAAAATACGAAGATGAAGTTAATGAGGATAATAAAGGGAAAAAGGGTTATCAACTCGAATATTCCAACAAACAGATTGTGTTATGGCTTAAGAAAGAATTGATAGCTATGAATAATTCAGATCGTTTGGTGAGAGATATAAAACTCCAGTTGAACATAGAAAATTACAAAGAGGAAATTGATGAACTCATTAGAAAACAGAAGGAAATATTTGAAGAGAATACAAAATTTATAGAAAGCACAAGAAAAAAAGAAGGAATAGTAAAATGTTTCATCAGTTATCGTGGTTGCTACTATAACAGAAAAAAATATGATGGAAAATATGACATTCCTAAAGTTGTTGAGGAAATAAAAGCATTCCATAATGGAAATGCAGACATTACAGTACTACCAGAGGGGTGCTTGTCTAATGAACTCATGCCAGAGGTGCGTCGATGGGCTTTTGTAAGTTATATTGATAGGCTTATAACGGAATGTGATGAGTTTTGGATTTTTGAAACAAAACACAAGGAAGGAGAATCGCAAGAATTTGGCTATTGGGATTCTTGGTGGTGTATGGGAGAAATTCTAACCATCCTTCGTAACAAGAATGAAGTACTTAGTGGAAAACTGAAAGTTATGAAATTTGACCCAGATGCGAAAGATGGTGAAAATATAAGTCAAGTAGACATTTCTACATGGCATAGTATAACTTCTGAGGAAAACAAAGAACTTGCAAGATATTATGCTAATAGTGACTTTTTGGAAGCTGGATATGAATCGGTTGCTCAGATGAGAGCAATGCGACGTTGGCCCCGTTTCTTGAGAAATATGAAATTTAAGTTAATGATGAAATATATTGGCTCTACATATTCCAATTCATTCGAAGATGCTGACTTTGAAAACGAATATAAATTTGATGATTTTGAAAGCAGTGTATTCTCTCACGTTTATGACAAATCATTTATGGAGAATCGAATATTGACATGTGGCAGTTGCACAAGTTTAGGAGCGACAGAAGAAAATGTTAGAAAAAAGAATTTCATATGGAAATTCCTTAATATAAATGATGAATATACAGAAAGAGTAGATGGACTTTCCACTCCTGAAGGCACCATAATTTTGACTCCAAAAATGTTTGAGTACATAGTAAAAGATGAAAAAAAGAGATTCAATAACTTTATCAAAGCAGGAGGAGCTATAAAATGCTCAAAAGGACACCTATCCTTGTTGTATAGGACTACTGACAAATTCTACATTTGGTGGACACCAAGAAATGGAAAACGGACGGGACCAAATAATGTTATAATTGAAACCATACCAGTATATTCATCGTTAAATGTATAATATTATGAATGAATTATCATGGCAATGGGTTGTATTATTGTTAGGAGTTCTTGGTATTATCTGCTATTTTGCAAAATCAACACTGGAAATGTTTCTCTTTAGACCTAAGGTAAATAATAACCCGCAAGGACCATTGATGGGCCCACCACAACCTGGTATAGAAGAAAAAGCAATGCAAGATTATAAGAAACGAACACAATCTTTGCAAGACAATAATATAATAGAAGACATGAATAAATGTATACATTGGGATATAACCCAAAAAGATTTTTATTTCATCAGTTATTCAAGTAAAAATGTCAGGCAAGCAGAAACATTGAAACGGTTGCTTCAACATAATAATGTTCATGTTTGGATAGCACCAGATTGTATTCCACAAGGACGTGAATACTCTAAGGTTATCCCTACCGCATTGAAATATGCAAAATTTTTTGCTCTTCTCTTAACACCTGATTCTGCAAAATCTGATTGGCTAAGAAGAGAGCTAGATAATGCGATAAACAACAAAAATATCAAGATAAATGTCGTACTTTCTGATGGATTTACTATATCTGATATAAGGAGCGATAACGAATTGATGTTCTTGTTAAATAGAGTTCAGGTCAAATATGAATATTCTGAATTAGTACAGTCAAGCGAGATGTTACATTCTTTTATCTCTGAATAAATTTAAATTTCCTATTTCATTAGTCTATATATGCCTACAAAACCTTACGACATTTTCATAAGCTACCGCCGTAACGGCGGTTACGAGACAGCACGACATATATATGATCTACTTAAGCGAGACGGATATTCCGTCAGTTTTGACCAGGACAATCTTATGAATGGCAACTTCGATAAGGCACTGCTGAAGCGCATTGCCGAGTGTAAGAACTTTATCTTGATATGCGATGCCGACGTGTTCAGCAGGACTATCAAGGAACAAGGTGACAAGGAACATGACTGGCTCTTTGTGGAACTTGCTGAGGCTCTAAAACTCGACAAGAATGTTATTCCTATTATGTTGCATGGTTTCACAGAGTTTCCCGAAGGACTGCCCGATGAGATAAAGGATGTAAGATACAAAAACGGTCCACAATATGATACAGCATACTTTGATGCCTTCTACGAGCGACTGAAGCAATTCTTCGTAGAGGCTTCGGCCGATGACAATATCGTTATCAAGGAAACATCGGAAAAAATGAAAATAAGCCTACTATTGGAACACGGTTGGCATTGCTACAACCAAGGCAAATATAACAAAGCAATGGATTACTTCCTTGAAGCTGCCGACATGGGGTCGGCAAATGCCATTAATGCCATAGCTCTGTATTACTTCGAAGGACATGGATATGAACGCAATCTACAGAAAGCTGCACAATGGTTCCGTTATGCTGCTGAAATGGGGTATGCCAGTGCCCAACGTAACCTTGCCGATTGTCTTCTGAAAGGCTTGGGAGTGACACCCAATAAGCAAGAAGCTTTTGCATGGTATATGCGAGGAGCTGAAAAGGGCAATAGTAAGTCGCAATATATGGTGGGCGAATGTTATGCCAACGGATGGGGCGTGGAAATCGACCAAATCAAGGCCCAAGAATGGTATGAAAAAGCTTCATGTCAAGGATATGAACCTGCAATAGGAAAGTTGGAAACGAAAGAGTGAAAACCTTCTTTCCTGATGATAGGTTTGCCATCAACTTCTTCTCTATCCATATATAAACCAATAAATCATCGCAAGCAATGAAGAAAAACAATTACACACCACATCCTATCGATACGAAGGACGTGGCTCTGCCGAAGGAATTAAACGCTTTGGCAGAGGACATAGCCAAGAATGTGCATGAGGTATGGTCGGCAGGACGTATGAAAGATGGTTGGACGTATGGAGAAGAGCGCAACGATGCCGAGAAAAAACATCCATGCCTTGTGCCTTATGAAGAGTTATCAGAGGAAGAAAAGGAATACGACCGCAATACGTCTATTGAAACCATTAAACTCATTTTGAAATTGGGTTTCAAGATTTCAAGGGACTGACGTTGATAAGGCTATTACGACAATAGCGAGATTTGGGAATAAAGAAAACCAAGTCTCGTTTTTTTTATTTTTGTTTGATAGGTTTTGATGCTTTACAACATCACTATTATAAAACGATTAGAAGTTGCGCTCGACACGAATAAGGGTACTAAGATATGGCAAAGTCAGTATATGTATGCGATCAAGATGCAGATGTAGCTATCAAGACAATGATGGCTGCTGTGGTTGGAACAGCTGTAATTCCTGCTCACGTGAATTGGGCTTTGACAGCTTCTGCAATGGGTGCAGGTGCTGTTGCAATAGGAAAGTGCTATGGCGTGCAGTTAACAAAAGATGAAGGTTGGAAGTTCGTCAAGCAGTTTGTACTCAGTGCAGGCATGTGGTTTCTTTCAATGAATGTCGGTTCAAAGATGTTGTCAATGCTTATGGAGTCAACTGGATTTGGCTATGCCGTTGGTGCAGCTCTTGATGCTGCGACATCTGCTGCATTTGCCTGGGCTATCGGTTCAACGGCAAAGGCATATTTCAGAAACGAGTATCTCGGTAAATCAAAGCTTACGAAAGAAGAGCTTGGCGAGATTTTCCGCAAGGCATTCAGAGACCAAAAGGACAAGTAGGTAAAAGTAAAACTATAAAAACGAATACGCTATGTTTGAATTCTTTGAAAGATTAGGCGACCTGTTCTCTAATGGAGAAGGTAGCCACTACGATACAGGTGGACATGAGAGTGTGGTTGATGGATTTGATGGTTCTACGCTTGATCTATCCCAATATAGTCCTGATGATATAGAGGATGCTGTGCGAAACGCATTGGGAACAGGCGATGGTTTGCACGATACCAGTCACGGATATGACATCTCGTTTGGTGCGGCACCAGATGTGGATGCACGCAATCTGGCAAAATCGGCATTGATAACGCAGCTCAACACCAATCATATCTACACAACAAATCTATGTACAGACAACTTGTGGGGAGGACTGGATTCCTATTCGGGAGACAAGGTGTATGATGCCATCAACGAAGCTCGCGATCATGGACGAATCAGCGACTCTGTATACAAGGATTTGATTAAGCTACTGAAGAAAGCATGTCACACACAGTAATCTATATATATTATGAGTAGGATTTATGATATGATAAAAGGGCTGCTACCCAAGAAAGCTTCAGCCAATAGTGGTAATTCTGATGAACAGCCCCAACGTTCAGAAGAAGAATTGGAGACGATATGCGAAAGCAAATCGTTGCTTCAAAAAACGCAAGACAGTATTAGGGAAATATGGCTGCTATGCATGGAACCATTTATGTGAAGACAATGGAAATCAAATATGCGACAATCAGCAAGACTGGTCGGAGAAGCAATAATGAAGATTGCTTTAACGTCCTGGAAATGCCAGAGCACAATCGCTTCATGGGCATAGTATGTGACGGCATGGGAAGTCATTCCTTTGGCGAGGTGGCAAGTGAGGCAGTCTGCGATGCCATTTCAAAATACTGGCAAGATAATACAGACACTCCTGACAGTGACAAAAAAGTTGTTGTGGCTTGCAAAAAGGCTTGTAATGCCATCAACCAGAAATCCTATGACCTCAGCCATGCAGAGATGGGTACTACGATGGTCATGGTCAGCATTGAAGGTGACAAGGCAACAATAGCCCATGTGGGTGACAGCCGTTGCTACCTGCAAAGGCAAGGTGAGGGATTGCTTTACCAGACCGAAGATCATGTGCGTATCGACTTCGGATGGGAAGTGGTGTCACGCTGTTTCTTCACCTATCGCCCGGAAGTCGCTGTTCCCGACATCAGGCAGTTCACCATTCAGAAAGGAGACAAAATGTTACTCTGTTCTGATGGCTTGTACAAGAGCATGGCTCCCAACATCCTGCAAGCAAGGATGTTGGACGATAAGCCATTGGAAGGTATACTCGAAGCATTCGACCTTCTCTGTCAAAAGCAAGGTGATGACAATTATACGGCAATATTGATGGAATGTGTCTGAGTTTAGGGAAAAATTACAAATAGAATAACATAAAAGATTTATAACTATGGACAGAACAAGCTTTATAGATATGGATAGAAACAAACAATTAGATAAGATACGCGGTTCTCTTATAGGAGGAGCTGTTGGCGATGCGCTCGGCTATCCTGTGGAGTTCATAAACTCGTACATGGGTATACAGAAAAGGTATGGCGAGAATGGCATCACAAGACTGGACACTACTCAGTGGTGGTTGCCAGATGAAGAAAATTGCGGCAAGGCATGGATTTCTGACGACACTCAGATGACGCTGTTCACAGCTTGTGGTTTGTTAAATGCAAAAGCGCAGGGTGCAGCTCCCAAGTATGCTATTTGTGAGGCATATTTTGAATGGTATTACACGCAAATTGGTAAGAGATCTGGTCGTCATAAGGATTGCTGGATTGGCGATGTGCCTGAACTTAACAATCGTCGTGCTCCAGGCCAAACATGTATTACTGCCTTGCAGGATATTCTTAGAGGTAAAGACCCATACAACAA
>NZ_JBBNGE010000078.1:0-9510 GCF_040095255.1 Segatella sinensis
TTGAAAGCTTTTGCCCTTTCAGGGCGACTTTACTTTTTGCCAACATTACCCAGGGCGATGCCCTGGGCTAGGAGCTTCTGCCCTTTCAGGGCGTGTGGGGCTTACTTGCGAAACTAGGAGGATAACTCCTACAGGACTTTACCCAGGAACTCCTGGAGTCTTGGAGACTTCGGATGATTGAAGACTTCTTCAGGGGTGCCATCCTCCGTGATATAGCCATCACTGAAGAAGAGCACACGATTGGCAACTTCACGGGCAAAGCCCATTTCGTGGGTTACTACCACCATCGTCATGCCTTCAGCAGCCACATCCTTCATCAGCTGCAATACTTCTCCTACCATCTCCGGGTCGAGCGCAGAAGTAGGTTCATCGAAAAGAAGAACCTCCGGATTCATTGCCAGGGCACGGACGATGGCTACACGCTGCTTCTGTCCGCCCGAAAGACTATCCGGGTAACTGTCTGCCTTGTCCAGCAATCCTATGCGGGAGAGAAGCTCTGTAGCCTTCTCATCCGCCTCTTCACGGGTCATCTTCCCCAACTCTACCGGTGCCAGCATGATGTTGTGGCGGATGGTCATGTTCGGGAAGAGATTAAACTGCTGGAACACCATACCCACCCGCTGACGCATCTTGTTGATATCTACATCCCTGGAGGTGAGGTCTATGCCATCGATCAGAATCTTTCCCTCCGTAGGTTCCTCCAAGAGATTGATGGAACGCAAGAAGGTACTCTTGCCACAGCCCGACGGGCCGATAATGGCAACCACTTCGCCCTGCTTGACGGAAGTGGTGATGCCTTTCAGAACTTCGTTGTCGCCGAAGCGCTTGCGAAGTCCTTCTATCTTGATTATCTCGTTCATTTTATCCATTCTATTATCTTTCGCTCTTTCTCATCTATTATCTTTCGCTCTTTCTCAAACGCTTTTCCAACTTTCTCACTCCGGCATTCAGTCCGAGGACGATGATGAGATACAGGCAGGCTACTACACCCAACGGCATCATTGCCTCGTAGGTGATGCTGCGGATGATATCGGAACCCTTGGTAAGATCCACGAGACCGATGTAACCGCTGATGGAAGTCTCCTTGAGCAGGGTGATAAGCTCATTACCCATCGCCGGCAGCACATTCTTGAAGGCTTGTGGCAGGATGATGAGTCGCATGGTCTTGCCATAAGAAAGACCGAGACTTCTACCCGCTTCCATCTGTCCCTCATCTACCGACATGATACCCGAACGGATGACCTCGGCAATATATGCCGCAGAGTTCAAACCGAAGGCTATGACGGCAACCAGAATCTTGTTGACATCGGCTGAGGCGAAGACCACATAATAGATGATGAGCAACTGCACCATGGTAGGTGTACCACGCATGATGGTGAGATACAACTGGCAGAGCATATTCGGAATGCGCCAACCGCCACGGCGTTCGTGACGGGCACGTATGATAGCTATCAGCGTACCGAGAATCACGGAAAGGATGATGGCGAAGAAGGTGATGATGAGCGTATTGCCCAATCCCTGGAGGAGATACTCATAGCGGTTGTCATCGATGAAGCAAGACTTGAACTTATCCAGAAATCCATGCTGTGTACCAGCTACTTCTGCATTTTCTGAATTTACCATGATGACCTGTCGCACATCGGCGTAGGAATCGGTGAATCCGATGTTCTTCTCCCGCTCTGGGGTGACGGTAATACCGGCGATACCGGCATCAGCCTTACCTGCCTGTACGGAAGTGATGATGGCATCAAACTCCATATCGAGAATCTCGACATCCACGCCCAGCACATCGCCGATGGCATTCGCCACATCTACATCGATACCCACAATCTTACCATCCTGGTAGTACTCGAATGGTTCGAAGGTGGCGTTGGTGGCAAAGCGGAGACTCTTCTTCAGCCCGAGCTTCTGCAGTGCTTCAGGAACATTCTTCTTCACATCCGAAGCCTTAGGCGTATAAGCCACGGCAATGCCCCGTTCCAGATGGCGGTTGACAATGGAATCGATGACGCCATTCGCCTTCAGGATACGGATGGCATGATTGATAGACTGCTGCAATTCGGCATGATCCTTTGCCACACAGATGGCGAAAGAGGAGGCATCGAAGGTTTCCGGAAGAATGCGGAGAGAAGGATTCACCCGCTGGAATGCCTTGGCTGGTGCCTCATCGGTCACCATACAGTCAATCTTACCCTGGAGGAGCGCCTGAATGGCATCAGCTCCCTTGTTGAATCGTTCTACCTTGGTGCCATCTCCTTTCTTTTCCAACTCTGTGGCAAGGCCGTCGCTGGTGGTACCTAATTGTACGCCGATAACGGCGCCCTGCAAATCAGCCTTCGTCTTCAACTGCTTCTTCGCATCGGAAGAATCCGAGCCGCAGGAAGACAGGAGAAGACAGACTGCTATTACTAAAGTACTTAAACTAAATCGTTTTAATCTGTTATAAATCATCTAATTAATCATTATTCTCCTTTAAAGCCTTTTGCCAAACCGCCCTCGCTGGTTTCCTTATAGAGCGAAGGGAGATCGTGACCGGTCTGTCGCATTACCTCTACTACTCTATCGAATGATACGCTGTGATGACCATCCGAGAAGGAAGCGTAGAGATCAGCATCCAGGGCACGGGCAGCCGCAAAGGCATTGCGCTCGATGCAAGGAATCTGTACCAATCCGCAAACCGGGTCGCAGGTCATACCCAGATGATGCTCCAATCCCATTTCGGCAGCATACTCTACCTGGGCAGGACTACCACCGAAGAGCTGGCATGCCGCAGCAGAAGCCATCGCACAGGCTACACCTACCTCACCCTGGCAACCCACATCAGCACCACTGATAGAAGCATTGTGCTTGACGATGTTACCCACCAGTCCGGCAGTAGCCAAAGCACGGAGGATGCGCTCCTCGCTCATTTCATGAGCGGTATGCATGTGATAGAGTACGGAAGGAAGTACACCACAGGCACCACAGGTAGGAGCCGTAACGATGGTACCGCCCGATGCATTCTCCTCACTCACCGCCAGTGCATAGGAATAAACCAGTCCGCGGCTCTGCAAGGAAGCACGATAGCCCTTTGCCTTGATGTGATAGACAGCAGCCTTGCGCTGGAGTTTCAGCGGTCCAGGCAAGACCCCCTCATGACTGAGACCATTGTGGATAGACTGCTTCATGGTATCCCAGACCTTACGGAGATAATCCCAGATATCCGGATCCTCGCATTTCTCCACGTATTCCCAGAAAGAGCGGCCGTTGTCGTAGCACCATTTCTGGATTTCCGCCATCGTCTTCAGGTCATAGACATCTTCAGCGCCCAACTCCGACTGTCCATCAGAACCATCCGAGATGGCACCGCCACCGATACTATAAACAATCCACTCATCAATCACGTCGCCATTCAGGTCCTTGCCCACAAACTTCATTCCGTTAGGATGGAAAGGCAGGAAGACCTGAGGCTCCCAGATAATATGAACAATATGCTTCTTGAGCACTTCCTCGATAGCCACATCGGTCATGTGACCCTTGCCGGTAGCAGCCAGGGCACCATACAATGTTACTTCGTAGGACGAAGCATTAGCACAACGCTCCAGGAAGAGCTTAGCTGCACGCTGAGGTCCCATCGTATGACTGCTCGATGGTCCCTTGCCAATTCGGTATAACTCCTTTAAAGATTTCATTTTTCCCGTATTATAATGTTATTGTTTTCATTTCAGGTATTTTCCCCTTGCTGGTCTATTTCACCTGGGTGGCCCTGGTGATGACGATGTCTTCCAGCGGGCGGTCATTGTTGTCCTTGTTGGTAGCCACATTCTGGATCTTATCTACCACATCCATACCTTCCAGCACCTCGCCGAACACGGTATATCCATTGTCCAGATGAGGCACTCCACCATGCTTGATGTAACCCTGCTGCAACTGCTCGGATGGCAGTGCGTAGGATTTTGCACCCTCTCTCTTCTCCTTCTCTACATAGTATTCCATCTGTCGGGGTGAGAAGTTTCTGCCCCAGGTGATATAGAAATCGGTAGAGGCTGATGCCTTGGTAGGATTCTCATCATCCCCCTCACGGGCTGCACAGAGCTGACCGCGCTTGTGGTAATATTTAGGATAGATGATTTCGGCTGGTACCGTATAGTTGACATCAAACTTCTCCACCTTTCCGGGAGTAACCTTGCGACAAGAGTAATCACCACCCTGGATCATGAAGTTCTTGATGACACGCTGAAAGATACAGCCGTCGTAATATCCGCTGTTCACGAGCTTGAGGAAGTTGTCGCGGTGATGCGGCGTATCGTTATAAAGAGCCACACGGATATTGCCCATCGTGGTTTCCAGCAGTACCTCGTGGCAGGTGGTATCACGAGGTGTCTCCCAAGGGAGCAACTCATTGTCGAATGCCGGACGGGCAGTCTGCTGAGTAGGTTGAGTCTGTTCCTGCGCCATTGCCTGAGGAGCAAAAGCAGTCAGCAAAAGGGCAGATATCGTTATTATCTTTTTCATTTTCTTAATACTTAAATCTGTTTTTTATGTTATTGATTGCAAAGATAATGATTTTATTCTAAAAAGTTATGCTTTTCTCAAACTTTCTTTATATCTTTGCGTGCAAAATGACAGAAACGGGCAAAATGATGCTCAAAAATTGGTGAATAACATAAAAAGCTTCGAAAATGAGGCTACATAAACGATTTGATATGATGACAACAAAAAGATTATATCTTCTTCTCCTGGGCTTCGCACTGATAGGAATGAAAGCCCAGGCACAGCACGTGAGCTTCGGACCTCTGCACAGTCAGGATAGTCCGAGGGAAGACTGGCTGTTGCCAGGCGATACGGTATATCAGGACGGAAAGACCGTGGTATATGGCGGCAAACCCGTAAAAAACACCTATACCCCTATCCGGCATATCGATTCCAACAGTGACGAACTCTACAAGATGGGCAGTTATCTAAAGAATCCTCAGGATAGTGATTATTACAACAATCCAATTTCTAACCTGGTCAATACGGGAGGATTGGGAAACTGCTATGACTATTGGGGAAATGACTGGGGCAAATATGGCTGGAACCGATATGGCTGGGGACTCCATAAGGGACTGAACCTCTCGGTAGATCTTTCCGTCTTCGCCACTTTCGGCAAGCATGCGCCACACTGGGGCGGTTTTACCCAGACCATCAATGCCACGTATCTCACGCCGCTCACCAAGGACAACAAGCTGTGGATGGCTTTGGGTACCTATCTCAACAACATCAATTACGGAGGCGATAATTTCCGTGATGGTGGTGTGTATGGCATTCTGGGCTATCAGTTTGATGAGCACTGGGAAGCATACGTATATGGACAGGTAAGCGTTGCCAATAACTACAATTCCATCTACAACCGTTATGCCGGATATGGTCCTTACGGATATGGCAGATATGGTATGTATCCCGGCATCTGGGGAATGGGCGTGATGCCTGGAGGATATGGTATGGGAGCTGCCGGTGCCAATGTGTTAGGTGCCGGAGTAAGATACACCAACAAGAACTTCTCCATCGGAGTAAGCGTTGAGGGCAATTGGTATAACACCCCAAAGACTCCTACCTATTACAAACAGTATGATTATCCGGTGAAATAAACGAAAGCCCCACACGGGCTGAAAGCCCAGAAGCTCCTAGCCCAGGGCAACACCCTGGGTTTACAAGGTATATAGCAAAATCGCCCTGTAAGGGCAAAAGCTTCTCATACACAAAGCTTTTGCCCTTACAGGGCGACATTGTTGCTTGCATGTTAACCCAGGGTGTTGCCCTGGGCTAGGAGCTTCTGCCCTTACAGGGCGTGTGGATTTACTTATTCCCCACAGATAATCTGAACGATGCGTTCTGCCGACCGTCCATCCCATCTATCAGGAATACCACCCTTCTTCCATTCACCCTTCACAATTTTCTCCATAGCCTGCTGAAGCTTCTCAGGATCTTCAGCAACAAGCTCGTTGGTTCCTACGGTTACGGTTTCCTGATGCTCGGTATAGCTATTCAGGGTGATGCATGGCACTCCATTGAAGGTAGCCTCTTCTGCCACATTACCCGAATCGGTGATTACACCCATAGCGTGGGCTGAGAGATAAGAGAAATCGAGATAACCCTGAGGCTGCACGACCATGATACCTGACTGATGATCAGCCACATCCTGGTATGCCTTGAAGGCAAGCACGAATCCCAATGCCTTGCCACGCAAAGGAGCCAGAACCTTGATGCCTGCCTGGCGAGCCACACTGTCGATCGTTGAAATCAAGGTCTTCATCTCATCGATATTGTTGACGATGGCCTTGCGGTTCAAGGTAAGCACCATATACTTGCCATCCTCCAGATGCTGCTCGTCCATCACCTGAGGACGCTTCATACGCTGCTGCAGGAACCGGATGTTATCAATGAGTACATTACCCACCATATAGACCTTAGAGAGTTCGGCACCCTCCTTGTTGGCGATACTGTTATTGGAGATACCTGCGGTGAAGAGGATATCAGAGAGTCCGTCGATCACCAGACGGTTGATTTCCTTTGGCATCGTGATATCGAAGCTACGGGTACCTGCTGCGATGTGAGCCAACTGAACGCCCTGCTTCTTGGTGACGATAGACACAGCCATAGTAGAAACCAGATCATCCACCACAATCACCACATCCGTAGGATTCTGCTGGAGATAGCGCTCAAACTGTGCCATCACCATACCGGTCAGCTCATTCATATTCTCACATTCCACGCCCAGATAAACATCCGGCTTGCGGATACCCAAGTCAGAGAAAAGAGAATCTTCAAGGGTCTCATCATCTTCGCGACCGGTATAGACCAGCTTGCACTCCATCTCCCCGCCCGCATTCCGGGCATTCTCTATCGCTCTCATCACAGGAGCCACCTTAATGAAGTTAGGTCTCGCTCCAGCAACAATACAAATTTTCTTACTCATATTTTTTAGTTTACTTACTGTTAAACAAATCCTTGATGCCACCGATGGATCCCAGGAGGTTGGTAGCCTCGTATGGCAGATAAACCACCTTATTATCCTTACCCTGAGCCACTTCCTGCATCATGGTAATGTATTTCTGTGCCAGCAGATAGTTGGCAGGATTGGTACTCTGTCCTACGGCTTCGGTAATCTTCTGGATGGCGATGGCCTCAGCCTCAGCCTTGCGGATGCGGGCGGTAGCCTCACCTTCAGCTCTCAGGATAGCCTGCTGCTTGGCAGCCTCAGCCTTGTTGACAATCGCCGCCTTTTCACCTTCGGAGAGCAGACGCTGCTTCTCCTTCTCTCCTTCTGAAGTAAGGATGGTAGCTCGCTTGTTACGCTCTGCCTGCATCTGCTTCTCCATCGCCTGGAGCACACTCTCAGGAGGAGTGATATCCTGCAACTCTACACGGTTTACCTTGATTCCCCACTTGTTGGTGGCATCGTCGAGCACCGCACGGAGCTTGGTGTTGATGGTGTCACGGGAGGTAAGTGTCTGATCGAGCTCCATCTCACCGATGATGTTACGCAGGGTAGTCTGAGTCAACTTCTCTATCGCATTAGGCAGATTGTTGATTTCATAAACACTCTTGAAAGGATCTACAATCTGGAAATAAAGCAGTGCATTGATCTGCATCTGAATATTATCCTTGGTAATCACATTCTGACGGTCGAAATCATAAACCTGTTCACGAAGGTCGATGCTGCTGGTATAAGTATAGCTTCCTCTACGCATCGCCACGATGGTCTTGGTCTGGTCGATGAAAGGAATGATAATGTTGATACCTGGCTTCAGGGTAGCATAATAGCGACCCAACCGCTCGATGATTCTGGTCTCACTCTGAGGAATGATCACGATGGTTTTCTTTACCACTACCAGTGCAAGCAGCACTAGAGCAATCAATACATAAAGTCCTATTTCCATGATGTTTATAATTAAAAGTTAGTACTTTTCTACCTGGAGAATGATAGACTGGTGACCCATCACTCTTACACGGGTGCCCTTGGCGATATCACCAGCAGCACCCGGAGCTTCTGCCTTCCAGTCATCACCATCGAGCTTCACTCTTCCATACCCACCGGCAACGATGGTTTCACTCACCTCGCCTATCTGTCCGGCAAGGGCATCGGAATTACTCTCCCGATGATCGGCTCCCCTATGGATAGCCTTTACCAGATGCGGACGGATCAACAGGATACTGAGTACGGAACATACCGCCCAGACCACTACCTGAACCCAGAACGGAGCATCCATCACAGCCACTGGTATGCTGATGAGCGCACCGATGGCAAAACAAGTCACGTAGAAGTCGCCGGAAGACAACTCCAGGATGAGGCAGATGAACATGATGACTGTCCAAAATAGCCAGAGGTTTTGAGAGATATATTCCATCATATCGTTATTTTTTAGTTGATTTCTTCATCAGCGAGCTAGCCTTGATGGTCTTGACGCCTGTTTTCTTAGTAGTAGATACGGAAGTCTTTCCCTGAGGCTTGTAGTACTTCAGCGCAGTAGGCATCGCCGCCTTCAAGGCAGCAATACGCTTGGCATCGGAAGGGTGATCGCTGAAGATATCACTCTTGCCCTGATTGCCCGAAGCCTCAGCCATACGTTCCCAGAAAGGTATAGCCTGCTGAGGATCGTAGCCTGCCATCGCAGCAAAGATCAAGCCCATATAGTCGGCTTCTGTTTCGTTTTCACGCGAATACTTCAGATTGCGGAAGGAGAAGTACTGTCCGGCTACGGCACCCGCCAGATCTCCCACTCCATTACCTACTGCCTGATTCAGCACACCGCTCAGAATGCTGGTACCTACCTGCTGGTTCTGAGCCTTGGAAAGCTGCTCTGCACTATGCTTAGCCACGGCGTGTGCAATCTCATGTCCCAGTACGATGGCGAGCGAATTATCGCTGGAAGCCACCGGGAGCAAGCCTTCATATACCACAATCTTTCCGCCAGGCATGCAGAAGGCATTCACACTGTTGTCCTGAACGAGGTTGAATTCCCAGGAATAGTTCTGCAGATCATTGGCGTATCCGTTCTCCTTGAGATAAGTTTCCACGGCAGCAGCCAGTCGCTTTCCTACTCTTACCACCTGCGCAGTCTTTGCTGCATTGGTAGATTTCTTCGCCGAAGCCATGTACTTGGTATATTCCTGATTAGACAAGCTCAACACCTGTGCATCTGAAACAGAGATGCGATGGGTGCGACCCGTAAGAGGCACCTTCTGCGTAGTACCGCAAGATGCAAGCATCATGGCAGCCAACATACTAAAAACTAAAATCTTAATCCGTTTCATTTTCTATCTTCTCTTAAGTTATATATTCTATTTGCAAGAAATACTTATCTTATGATTTGCAAATATACATCAAATACACGAAACAGCCAAGTTTTTCCGAGAGTTTAACAAAAAATTAAGAGGGTGTGTCATAAGTTTAGATTATGGTAGCCGAAGTCGGGCTGAAAGCCCAAAAGCTCCTAGCCCAGGGCATCGCCCTGGGTAATGTTGGCAAAAAGTAAAGTCGCCCTGAAA
>NZ_JBBNGE010000079.1:0-9231 GCF_040095255.1 Segatella sinensis
TTCAGGGCGTATTGTACATTGTTGGTTTACCCAGGGTGTTGCCCTGGGCTAGGAGCTTTTGCCCTTTCAGGGCGTATGCCGGTGATGAGGGGCTTTTTCCTTCTTTTCGAAATAATGGTCGGGTTCAAACTCAGCCATTTCGAAATCTATCTTCGGGAGCTTGCTGTCCTCAGGCTTGAAAGGAACAGGGTTATCCAGTCTTTCTACCTTCACCGTAGCCACACCCTGCGAAATCATGTCGATTTCTTTCGCGGCTGCCCAGGAAAGGTCAATGATTCTTCCCCTTCCGAACGGACCACGGTCGATCACTTCAACGATTACACTCTTGTCATTTCTCAGATTCGTAATCTTCAGCATTGTGCCGAAGGGATAATAACGGTGTGCACACGTCAGACTGTCATGGTGGATTCTCTGTCCACTTGCCGACCTGGCACCCGTGGCACGTTTAGAGTAATAGGATGCCTTGCCACGCTGATGCTTCTGGCCGCAGCATGGGATACATGATAATGTACTCAGAAATGTACTCAATAATGCTATGATAAATAATCTTCTTTTCATAACTTCTCGATATTTTCTTTGCAAATATATAAAAAAACGATGAAAAATGCAAGAAAATCTCAGAAAATCAGTATCTTTGCACGATAATTCGCTACACATATGGAAAATAATGTACCCCAAGAGTGGAATAAGTTCTATTTGAAAGACGTATCATTTGTGAATCTCATGATGCGACGTATCTACAATGTCTTGATTGTAGCCAACCCTTACGATGCGTTCATGCTAGAAGATGATGGACGCATCGAGGAGAAGATATATAATGAGTATATGGAGCTGGGACTCCGTTATCCCCCAACCTTCACCCAGGTCTCAACCACCGAAGAGGCTGCCCAGGTGCTGCGCTCCACCGTCATCGACCTCGTCATCTGTATGCCGGGCAATGCCGACAACGATGCCTTCGATGTGGCGCGTGATATCAAAGGCAAGTTCCCGAATATCCACTGCGTGGTACTCACCCCGTTCTCCCACGGCATCACCAAGCGAATGGAGAACGAAGACCTCAGCATTTTCGATTACGTATTCTGCTGGCTGGGCAACACCAACCTCATCCTCTCCATCATCAAGCTCATTGAGGATAAGATGAACCTGGAGCACGATATCCGGGAGGCAGGCGTGCAGATGATACTCCTGGTAGAAGACTCCGTGCGCTTCTACAGTTCCATCCTGCCCAACCTCTACAACTATATCCTCGAGCAGAGCAAGAATTTTTCCAAGGAAGCCCTCAACCGCCATGCTGCCACGATGCGAATGCGTGGCCGTCCGAAGGTGGTGCTCGCCCGTACCTACGAAGAGGCGCAGAAACTCTACGATAAGTATTCCAACAACACCCTGGGTGTCATCAGCGATGCCCGATTCCCGTTGAAGAGTGCCGCCAAGGCTTTCGGCAACGAGGTGGAGCAGGAGGCGAATCCCGAGCACGGCACCGATACCTTCGGACGTGAGAAATGTCCTGATGCCGGATTGCGTCTCTTCCGTTACATCCGCAAGACCGATCCGTTCGTGCCGCTCATCATCGAGAGTTCCGAGAGCGACAACCGTGCCAAGGCAGAAGCCGAGGGATTCCGCTTTGTAGATAAGAACTCCAAGAAGATGAGTGTGGATCTCCGTCGCCTGATGGAGGAGCACATGGGCTTCGGCGATTTCATCTTCCGCGACCCGAAAACCCACGAGGAAATCATGCGTATCCGCAGTCTGAAGGAGTTGCAGGATAACATCTTCAACATCCCCAACGATTCGATGCTCTATCATATCAGCCGCAACCACATGAGCCGCTGGCTCTGTGCCCGTGCCATCTTCCCGGTTTCCGCCTTCCTGAAGCACGTCACCTGGGAGAAGCTGCAGGATGTGGATGCCCACCGGCAGATCATCTTCGATGCCATCGTGCAGTACCGTCACATGAAGAACCTGGGAGTGGTTGCCGTGTTCGACCGTATGAAGTTCGATAAGTATGCCCATTTTGCCCGCATCGGCGAAGGATCGCTGGGCGGAAAGGGCAGGGGACTAGCCTTCCTCGACAACATCATCAAGCGCCATCCCGAGTTCAACCAGTATGAGAATGCCACCGTGCAGATTCCGAAGACCGTGGTACTCTGTACCGATATCTTCGACGAGTTCATGATGAGCAACAATCTCTATCCGATAGCCTTGAGCGATGCCAGCGATGATGAAATCCTGAAGCACTTCCTCCATGCGCAGCTGCCCGATTCGCTGATAGCCGACTTCTTCACCTTCTTCGAGGCAACGAAGAGTCCTATCGCCATCCGTTCCAGTTCGCTGCTCGAGGATGCCCACTATCAGCCTTTCGCCGGTATCTATTCCACCTATATGATACCTTATCTCGCGGATAAGTATCAGATGCTCCAGATGCTCGCCTGCGCCATCAAGGGCGTGTATGCCTCGGTGTTCTATCGCGATTCCAAGGCATACATGACCGCCACCCGCAACGTCATCGACCAGGAGAAGATGGCAGTAATCCTGCAGGAGGTGGTGGGCAAGGACTACGGCACCCGCTATTATCCAACGATGAGTGGCGTGCTCCGTTCGCTCAACTATTATCCTGTCGGCGATGAGGAGGCAGAGGAGGGCATAGCCAGTCTTGCCCTCGGATTGGGTAAGTATATCGTGGATGGCGGTCAGACCCTCCGCGTCTGTCCGTATCATCCGCATCAGGTGCTGCAGACTTCCGAGACGGAGATGGCGCTGCGCGATACCCAGACCCAGTTCTATGCTCTCGACACCCGGCACGTGGGCGATGACTTCAAGGTGGATGACGGATTCAATATCCTCAAGTTCCGGGTGAAGGATGCCGTGGAAGACCAGAGTCTTACCTATATAGCCTCTACTTTCGACCCATACGATCAGGTTATCAATGATGGAGTGTATGAAACGGGCAGAAAACTGATTACCTTCGCCAGTGTGCTCCAGCACGATGTGGTACCCCTGCCGGAACTCATGCAGATGTCGATGAAGTGCGGTTCCGAGGCGATGCGCCGACCGGTGGAGATTGAGTTTGCCTGCAATATCCATGCCGACAAGACCTGCGATTTCTATCTCCTCCAGATCCGTCCGATCGTGGATGCCAAGGAGATGCTCGACGAGGATGTCAGGGCGATACCGGATGCCGACTGTCTGCTCCGTTCCCACAACTCCCTGGGCCATGGCATCAGCGAGGATGTCACCGATGTGGTGTATGTGAAGTACGATGACCACTTCTCGGCGATGAACAACTTCTATGTAGCCGATGATATCGAGCGCATCAACCGCAAGTTCCTGGCAGATGGCAAGAATTATGTGCTGATAGGTCCGGGCCGCTGGGGATCGAGTGATCATTACCTGGGCGTACCGGTCAAGTGGCCGCATATCAGTGCCGCCCGCGTCATCGTAGAGGTGGCATTGAAGAATTACAACATCGATCCGAGTCAGGGCACCCACTTCTTCCAGAACCTCACCTCTTTCGGCGTGGGCTATTTCACGGTAGATACCAATACCGAAGAGGGAGGCTTCGTAAACAAGGAGATATTGGATGCGATGCCAGCCGTAGAAGAGACGCAGTATGTGCGCCATGTACGCTTCGACCGTCCGCTCAGAATCCTGATGGATGGCAAGAAGCAGGAGGGAGCCGTCCTGCATCCGCAGGAATAGGCTCCCGGCACTGCCGGCATCAAGAATAAAAAAGTGTTAAAGAAATAGAATAAAAAATGTTGAACCAAGAAACAGAAAACCATTCAGTGAGCGACAAGAAATATCTTGTTCCGTTCATTCTCATCACGTCGCTCTTCTTCTTGTGGGGCTTCGCGCGTGCCATTCTCGATGTGCTCAACAAGCACTTCCAGAATGCCCTGCACATCAGTATCACCCAGTCTGCCCTGATCCAGGTAACTACCTATCTGGGTTATTTCCTCATGGCTATACCGGCGGGCATCTTCATCAATAAGTATGGCTATCGCCGGGGCGTGGTGTTCGGCCTCCTGCTCTTCGGTCTGGGTGCCATCTTCTTTATTCCGGGGGCATCGATAGGCAGCTTCTCAGCCTTCCTCTTCTGCCTCTTCGTCATCGGATGCGGACTGGTGTTCCTCGAAACAGCCGCCAATCCATACGTTACCGAACTGGGTGCCAGGGAGACCGCTACCAGCCGATTGAACCTCTCGCAGTCGTTCAATGGTCTGGGCAGCATCTTTGCCACCTTCTGCATCGGTCAGTTCCTCTTCAATGATACGCAGCAGGGCGGCAATGTGGTCATACCTTATGCCATCCTGGGCGTTCTGGTGCTTTCCATCGCCGTGGTGTTCTCCCGTGTCGATCTGCCTGAAATCCAGCACCAGCAGGCGAAGGAAGACAAGGCGAAGGGCAGCAATATCGCCAAGCTCTTTGCCAACCACAGGATGTTCGTCTTCGGCCTCTTCGCCCTCCTGAGCTACGAGGTGGCCGAGATCTCCATCGATTCCTACTTCATCAATTTCGTCACCGGCATGCATTGGATGAGCGACCGCACCGCCTCTCTCGTCCTCACCCTCGCCCGGGCGTTCTTCATGGTAGGCAGATTCCTGGGCAGCTGGATCATGCGCCGTATCCAGGCAACCACCATGCTCCTCATCTGTGCCGTGGGCAGCGTGGTCTGCATCGGCCTGGTGCTTTGCGATCTGGGCATCGTGTCGCTGGTAGCCCTGGTGGGCAACTATCTTTTCGAGGCAATCATGTTCCCTACCATCTTCAGCATCGCCCTCACGGGATTGGGCAATCTCACCAAGTCGGCATCCTCGCTTCTGATGATGACTCCGATAGGCGGATGCGGCTTCCTGCTGATGGGAATGATAGCCGATACCACCCATGTCACCCTGCCTTTCGTGGTACCGTTTATCGGTTTCCTCATCGTCTTGGCTTATGCCGTTCGGGAGTACAAATTGCAAAGTGCAATTAGCAAATAAAGGGTTTTAGGCGGCTAAAAAGGGGGAATTAACTTTTTTAACTCGCTTGTAACACGAAAAAGTAAGCATATTTTTTGCCGTCTCAAAAGAAAAAGTTAAATTTGCAGTCGGTTATGGTGGGTGCGTCTAGAATCCATCTGATAAAAATGAATAGAATGTTTCATTAAACAATAAAATTAATAACAATTATGGCAGTAGATTACAAGAAAATCGGTCTTGTGAACACTAAGGAAATGTTCGCAAGAGCTATCAAGGGCGGTTGGGCCGTTCCTGCTTTCAACTTCAACAACTTGGAGCAGCTCCAGGCTATCATCCAGGCTTCTTCAAACTTGAAGTCACCAGTTATCCTCCAGGTATCTAAGGGTGCTCGTAAGTATGCTAACCCTACATTGCTCCGCTACATGGCAGAGGGTGCTGTAGAGTATGCTAAGGAGTTGGGTTGCAACCATCCTGAGATCGTTCTCCACCTCGATCACGGTGATAGCTTCGAGACATGTAAAGACTGTGTAGATTTCGGTTTCTCTTCTGTAATGATCGATGGTTCTGCTCTTCCATACGAGGAGAACATTGCATTGACAAAGAAGGTTGTTGATTACGCTCATCAGTTCGGTGTAACTGTAGAGGGTGAGCTCGGTGTCCTCGCTGGTGTTGAGGATGACGTAGTTGCTGAGGAGTCTCACTATACAAAGCCTGAGGAGGTTGTTGATTTCGCTACACGTACAGGTGTTGATTCATTGGCTATCTCTATCGGTACTTCTCACGGTGCTTACAAGTTCAAGCCAGAGCAGTGCACACGTGACCCTAAGACTGGTCACCTCGTTCCTCCTCCATTGGCATTCGACGTATTGGCAGCAGTTGAGGAGCAGCTTCCTGGTTTCCCTATCGTTCTCCACGGTTCTTCTTCAGTTCCTCAGGAGTATGTTGATATCATCAACAAGTTCGGTGGTAAGTTGCCAGATGCAGTTGGTATCCCAGAGGATCAGTTGACTAAGGCTTCTGAGAGCGCTGTTTGCAAGATCAATATCGACTCTGACTCTCGTCTTGCTTTCACAGCAGGTGTTCGTGAGACATTGGCTGAGCACCCAGAGTACTTCGATCCACGTCAGTACTGCGGTAAGGCTCGTGAGTACATGGTTGACCTCTATAGCCACAAGATCAAGGATGTTCTTCATTCTGACAACAAGTTGGCTAACCTCGACTAATCTTCGAGATTTATCAACCCAAAATAATAGCGGGAATCCTTCGGGGTTTCCGCTTTTTTAATGCCCTTTTCTTTCATCTTTCTTTCGCTTTTCTTTCATTTTGTTATGTAACAGGATTGTTGTGTGCGTAAACGTTGTGCTTCTTTACATAATTTAACCTAAAATATTTGGAGCGTATTACTTTTTTCTCTAAATTTTTACTCGAACAAAAGTAGGAAGTACATTTTATATTCTTGTATATCATTTGTATATTGTAAAAGATGATTTAGGCCGAAAGGTTATTTTTAGAAGTCTTCCTGAGTACTGCCTTAGGGCAGATGCTTGTAAGAGGAGATCAGGTTTAAATGATTGAATAACAATTAGTAAATGATAAAATATGAAAAAGTTTTTTGGAATGGTCATCACTTGTATGGTGGCATTGGGTTTAGTAAGCTACAGTGCGGCTGACGATGATTTGACGGGCGATACAACAACACGCGTCAACACCGTTACAACGAAGTCTAACTTCTCACTGCTCAGTTATTCACAGACAACCGGTGCTGAGGTAAATGAAACCTCTAACATCAATGGTGAGAACAACGAGAAGCTGGTATGCAAGGTTCTTTCTGGTGGTCAGTTGCAGTTGACTCACAAGAATGTAATCTTTGATGAGGGCACAAATATCAAGTTTGACTCTCAGTTAGTTGGCAACAAGATTATCATCACCGAGACAGGCGATTACGGCAAGTCTGGTAAGTATGGTTATTACACACTTGTTGCGAAGGTTGGAATAGTTAAAGATGGTGACTATGTGATCGTAGTTAAGAGAAACGAGCACACTCGCGAGGAGTTCAATATGCATTACGACTCTACAAAGGCGAAATAAGGTAGAATATATGATTAGTACAATATCTTACGATTATGATTCAATATAAATAGGTAGAATAGAAAATATAATATAGAAAGTGAATTTAAAGTGTGATTAAAGAATGTAATTGAATAATTAAATAATGTAATTGGATAGTTTAAAATTCATGCAATTGAATAATGGTAAATGATAATAAGTTGAGCGTCGCTTAGACGACCAGTCTAGTTCTTTTTTTAATTAATTGTTATTGATGACGCTGATGAGCAGTTCCGGCGTACAATCCTTTAAAACCACGATGTTGCCTTTGTCTAATAAGTAAATCGTAGGCATCGCCTTGATGCTGTAAGTAGCACTTATCTGATCGTCCGCAATGATTCTGAGCATTCTGTATTCAGCAGGAATGGTCTGTTTTTTCAGCCACGCCGTAACCTTGTGGCAATTCTCGCATTCCGGATCATGGAAGTAGAGTATCACCTTTTCGTTCTGATAGTCAGTCAACTGATGCATTTTTCCATCTTCCAGCTTGAAGGAGAGGTTGGTAGCCTTGGTGCCTGGCAGGTTTTTCCGTGCCGCCTTCCACTTGAAGTCGATGCGTTCCTTTTCCGCTTCATCGAAGTAAGGCGACTTTTTCATTTCCGCCAGGAAGAAGCTATATACCCTGTCGTTTCTCATCGGCGACTGTGGGTTGTCAAAATAATGCTCTATCAGGCTCTCGAATTTCTCCTTGGCAGGCTTCTGTACGTAAGCCTTGGCAGTGAAGGCGCTGATGCCTTTCTGAGCGATCTCGTCGTTGAAACGGGCGAGGATATCGATGAAGTTGACGAATCCCTGTTCTGTAATCTCCTCGTTTTTCAGTTGGGTAGTATCAGCAAACTGATAGTTGTCCCAGTAGTGCTCGCTGAGGTAGGTAGCGCGCTGTTCTACGCTGCGCAGCGTATCAGGCAGCGCAGGGTAGGGGAATGCATTCTGCGCCTGAGTATTCAGGCAGCATAACATGATCATGCATGCGATAAGATAAGAGATATGTCTTGCTTTCATCATTTTCTTCCTTTTACTTCATTACTTCTTGTTGTTGATAGCTGTTCCATAGGAACTTCTGCCGCAAAAGTACGAAAAATAACTGAAAGTTCCAAGCATATTCCCTTTTTTTTCTTTTAAAAAATAACAAGCCACTTTCAAAAACACTCTTCACTCTTCACCAGAAAGGTATAAATATCTGTAGCTAAGGAATTTGCACGGGTGAAGAGTTGCGCTCTACTCTTCACCACTCTTCACCCACTCTTCACCCGGAAAATCTGTGAAATCTGTGAATAGAAAATCGGCGGCCGAAGGGAAAGCCAAATCTGTGGGACCTTCTTCAAAGACCGAACAGGTCGATTTACCGTTTAGTTTTGTGTGCAATCCGAAGGTGAAGAGTGGTGAAGAGTGGTGAAGAGTGGTGCGCCACTCTTCACCTCTCGCAACCCCAGTGTTTATCGGGGTTTCAGCCGATTTGGTGAAGAGTGAAGAGTAAAAAAGAGAGTGGTGCTTTTATAAAAAAAGCTCCCGACGTATCGTTTTGTGCCAGGCAATGGCAGATTATTGCCCTGGTAAAGGGCAATGTTATGCCATAGTGAGGCAATAAGCGATACAAGCATTATGCAAAAGCTTTTTCCATACATGAAATACCAAGTCGGCGTTCAATTTCTGCAATAGTTTTGAACGAGAAGTTAGTCTTTCCTGACAATATTTTACTCACGTATTGTGGCGTACATCCCAACCGCTCAGCAATATCAGCCCTTGATAAATTGTTCTCTTGCATGAAATCAACAATTTTTAGGGCAATGCTCTGCGACCATCTTATCCAGGCATTGTTTTCCTGTCTCCACTTGGCTTCATCTACAAATGAAGAGGCTTCATGGCTTTCATGTGCCTCTAGGAATCTTAATGTTTTCTCTTTCATATTTTTATGCAGCATAGTATTATGCAAAGATATGAATAATATCGATTAGTTGCAACTTTTAGGTTGCTTTTTTAATGAAAATTATACTAGTTTCAAAATGTGGGACATTGTCCCACAAATTGATTGCAATCATCTTTGTATCTTGTAAGTACTTTCGTCGTTGCTTGAAAGTACTATCATTGTTGCTTGAAAGTACTATCATTGTTGCTTGAAAGTACTATCATTGTTGCTTGAAAGTACTATCATTGTTGCTTGAAA
>NZ_JBBNGE010000007.1:0-101938 GCF_040095255.1 Segatella sinensis
TCTAACGTTTACTCTATAAACGTACACCTGCTTGCTTTTATTGTGCTATGCTATCCACACGCTTTTGCAAGTGACCCATATATGGTCTTACCAACGAGAAAAGCGGAAGAAGCATTTTTTTGTGTCTTTACTAGGGTATAAAAACAAAAAAAGGGTCACCGCTGTGACCCAATACCTTGTTAACCTTAAATCTAATACTATGAAAAACACACATGCAAATGTAGAAAGAATCTGCGAATTCCACAAGCTTTTCCTAAAAAAAATGCTTTTTCTTAAGATTCTTTAATCTTATATGTTGTGCTTTTTTATTTCTTTCAATTTCATTAAGACTTATTCTTCGTCAATTTCCAGCTCCAGACCATCGTAGGCAAAGCAAAAACCAGCAGGAAGCTGGGCATTGGCGGCATCATGCAATCCTATCTGATGAGTAACGTGAGTAAGGTAGGTCTGCTTAGCTCCTATCCTGCGTGCCACACGGATGGCATCATCCACCAATTGATGACTATGATGAGGTTTATCGAAGCGCAGCGCATTGATCACCAAGGTCTCTACGCCATCCAGGTAAGCATACTCTTCATCACTCATCGACTTCATATCCGTGATGTAGGCAAACTTTCCGAAACGATAACCCAGTATAGGCAGTTGATCGTGCATCACCCGGATAGGCATAAACCCGACATCTCCAATCTGATAGGAATGATGGGGTACGATGGTATGCAGCTTCAACTTGGGAGCACCCGGATAAAGCTTTTCCGCATCCTTAGGGAAGCAGTAAGGCATCGTATGCGGCAATGTCTCTGTGGTGATTTCATCGCCATAGATATTGATATCACCATAAACACAGAAACCACGCAGATCGTCGATACCACCCACATGGTCGTAATGGATATGCGTAATCAGCACACCATCCAGCTTGCGGAAAGGAACCCGCAGGAGCTGCTGACGGATATCCGGTCCTGCATCTATCAGAATACGGGTACGCTCAGTCTCAATCATCGCCGCACAGCGCAAACGGTTATCCCGTGGATCCTTGCTGCGGCACACCTCACAATCACAACCTAAAACAGGAACACCGCTAGATGTTCCTGTTCCCAATAATGTTATCTTCATTAATATTCAAATCTTTCTCTGAAAAACAACCGAATTCTTCACTCTTCGTTCTTCACTTGTCACTTTACATTCACTTCCGGATGGATATCAATGCCAAACTTCTGCTTCACATCTTTCCTGATGGTCTCACAGAGATTGACGATCTCCTCACCCGTAGCACCGCCACGATTCACAAGCACCAATGCCTGCTTGTCATGCACACCGGCACGGCCCAGGCTCTTGCCCTTCCATCCGCACTGATCGATCATCCATCCTGCAGGAATCTTCTCATGCTCCTCGTCGATGGTATAATGTGGCATACCCGGATACAGGGCTGCCAAAGCATCATACTTAGCCTTCTCTACGATAGGATTCATGAAGAAGCTGCCCGCATTGCCCTGCACCTTAGGATCAGGCAACTTGGCATTGCGGATTTCGATGATGACATCACGAAGCTGCCGCGCTGTAGGATGCTCGATATTCTTAGCCGCCAGAGATGCACGGATGTTACCATAGTCCAGGTCTGGGGCATAAGTCTTCTTCAGGCGATAGATGACATGGGTAACGAGATACTGATCTCTCCACTCATGCTTGAACTTACTCTGGCGATAGCTGTACTGGCAATCCTGGTTATCGAAAACTACCAACTTGCCGGTAGCAATCTCCACAGCCTCCACCTTATATATAATATCCTTTGCCTCTACTCCGTAGGCACCGATATTCTGGATAGCACTTGCTCCAACTTCGCCCGGAATAATGCTCAGATTCTCGGCACCATAGAAGTCATGCTCAACCGCATAGGCCACCACATCATCAAAAACCTCGCCGCTACCACAGTTCAGGAACACCCAATCCGGATTCAGCAGGGCATCATCATGCTCAGCAGCAGCCAAGTCGCCATTCTCAAGCACCTCAATGCCCTTGATGGCAGAATGGAGCACCGTGCCCTGATAATCACCTGTAAGCAGGAGATTACTGCCTCCGCCCAGGATGAGCAGCGGCTGATCGGCAGCCGTAAGCCCAGCCACAATCAGCTGTGCCTCTTCTACCGATGAGTATTCCAGGAATCGCTTGCACTTGGCATCAATTCCAAACGTATTGTGAGCCAACAGGCTATAGTCTCGGATATCCTTCATATCTGGTCAAATTATTAACAGTGAACTAAAAACTACATCTCCAGCTTCATCAGCTGCCATCTACCCCCGATTCTCTTGAAGGTAAGACGGGTTTCCATTCCATTGGCAATACCGCGAATCACAAAGATTTTCTGGCTGCTCTCCGTATATTTCTGTCCATAGATGATATTATATATCATGCCATGAGGCAACTGCGGAGCAAAAGCAGGCCAGGTCTCAGGCTCAATCTCGCCCGTCATCGTACTGAAATCATCATCAGGATCTGGACCCGTAAACTTCACCGGATTATGCAGATGGCGAGACTGGAAAGCCGTATCCGTGGCAAAGGATCCATAGAACTTCAGGAAGCTGGCATTCATATTCTGATACATCGGCTTGTAATTGATGCTGGTCATCATCCACTGACCGTTGATGCGGTTGAAGAGGAACTGCTGAACTACCTTTCTACTATAGAATACTTTCTCTATCACCACATGGTCGATGGTGGTATCCTTCATCAGGTTCATCTGCTTACGGTTATCGAAAATAAGCGTGTAGTAATCCTGACGCATGAAGAAATGTTCCATCTTCCAACGTCGCTTCGCGATGTGTTTCTTTAATTTATCATTACGATATACTGCCAGAGGGAAATGGATGCGTTCCATCTGAAGTTTGCGACTGGCTGCGAAATTGAACAGGAAATCATCAAACAACTCATCAGCTGCCTTCGGCATCGGAGTCTCCTCTATCAATTTTTCTGTTGAGTCCATAGCTTGTGTGTCGGCTACGGCAGTATCAGCCGCAGTCGAATCAACGGCAGGTGCCGGCTTCTTGTCTGTGCATCCTACAGATGTGAAGCAAACGATGGTAAGCACCGCCAACATAACTGTTATCAAAGAGAGTTTCTTCATAAACTTATAAAATTTCTCAAATTTTCTATGCAAAAGTACAACTTTCTTTTGAGATATTTCATATTTTAAGCAAAAAATGTTATCTTTGCACTCAAAATAGATGAAATAGTGACTTTTGCGAGCCATTTATGGCGGACAAATCGCTTAAACTTCAATTTTGTAAACAGACAAATAATAAGATATGTTATTAGAGAAAATCGAAGAACTCTTGAAAGAAGTCAACGCTCTCACTGCCCAGAACGCAGAGGAGGTAGAGCAGCTTCGCATCAAGTATCTCAGCAAGAAGGGTGAAATCAATGCCCTTATGGCCGACTTCCGCAATGTGCCAGGCGACCAGAAAAAAGAGGTTGGTATCAAGATCAACGAATTAAAGAACGCAGCCCTTGAGAAAATCAATGGTCTGAAAGAACAGATGGAGGAGGCAGAGTCTTCAAGCGATGACATCGACCTGACCCGTACAGCTTATCCTGTAGCGCTCGGAACCCGCCATCCATTGACCGTGGTGAAGAATCAGATCATCGACATCTTCGGCCGCATGGGATTCACTCTCTATCAGGGTCCAGAGGTAGATGACGACAAGCACGTATTCACCATGCTGAACTTCGCTGCCGATCATCCAGCCCGCGACATGCAGGATACATTCTTCATCGAGAAGACCGACTCCGACGATGTTACCAAGAATGTACTTCTCCGTAGCCATACCTCTAACGACGAGGCTCACTATATGGAGACCCACGAGCCACCTATCCGCGTATTGTGCCCAGGACGAGTATATCGCAACGAGGCTATCAGCGCACGTGCTCACTGCTTCTTCCACCAGGTAGAAGGTCTCTATGTAGATAAGAACGTAAGCTTCACCGACCTCAAGCAGGTGCTCCTCACCTTCGCTCGCGAGATGTTCGGTGCAGATACCAAGATCCGTCTGCGCCCTAGCTACTTCCCATTTACAGAACCTAGTGCAGAGATGGATATCTCCTGCAACATCTGCGGTGGCAAGGGATGTAACTTCTGCAAGCATACAGGATGGGTTGAAATCCTGGGTTGCGGTATGGTTGACCCTCACGACCTCGAGGCTTGTGGTATCGACAGCAACGTATATACCGGCTATGCATTCGGTATGGGTGTTGAGCGTATCACCAACCTGAAGTATCGTGTGAGCGACCTTCGTCTCTTCTCAGAGAACGACACCCGATTCCTGCGTGAATTCGAATCTGCAAAGTAATTCATTAATAAGAATCAACATGAAAAAAATTACAGTTAACACCATCATTGCGCTCGCATTGGGATCAATGTGCTTAAGTTCGTGCATCGGCTCTTTCAGCTTGACTAATAATGTGCTCAACTGGAACAAACGTGCAACTGACAACAAGTTCATCAACGAGTTGATTTTCATTGTCATCAGCCCTGCTTATGCAGTCTGCTCAGCAGCAGACTTGCTTGTACTCAACACTATCGAGTTCTGGACAGGCGACAAAGTGATTGCCAATGTTGGCAAGACTCAGAATGTTACTGGCAAGGATGGCAGATTGTATGCCATCAAGACTCTGAAGAATGGCTACGAGATTACCGACCCTGCTGGCGAAAAGTCTTACTTCGTGTTCGACAAGAAGAATAAGAGCTGGTCTTACAGCAAGGATGGAGACATTCGTGAGCTCTTCAGCTTCAACGAGGATGGCAGCATCCAGGCTTGCCTGCCTAACGGACAGAAGATGAACGTAGAGCAGAACGAGATTGGTCTTTACCAGCTCCGCATGGCTGTTAACGACGGTTTGTATTTTGCTTGCAACAAGTAAAATACTACCCTACTCTATATGAAAAAGGTGAGTCATCAAAGAAATGACTCACCTTTTTTATTTTTATCCATTCCATTATTCTACTTCATTATTATAATAAATAAGGTGTTTCTGCGTTAGATAATGTATGAAACAGAGATTATTCATACTCACGATATGCCTGATTGCCACCCTGAAGATGATGGCACAGGAATTTACACTGCACGGCAGGGTGACTGATGAAGACAGCCATCCTATAGAGCTTGCCACCGTATCCGTGGCAAGCCAGGGAAAGGTAGCCTTTACCTCACTGAAGGGAGAGTTCAGCATGCGCCTTCATTCTGCCGACAGCGTGATGGTCAAGTTCTCCATGATAGGATACAAGAGCAAGATGAGAGTGCTGAGAAAACCTCGAGGCAAGCAAAACCTGCAAGTCGTCCTCCATACCGATGCTGCCATGCTGGGAGAAGTGAATGTAACGGGAGAAAAGATCCAGACCGACCAGACGCAGGAAATCAAGCTCAAGGATGCCAGACTGGCCCCTTCTGCCAACAGCAATGCCGTAGAAGGCATCATCCAGCAGCAAGCCGGCGTAAGCACTCACAACGAACTATCATCACAATACAATGTGCGTGGCGGTGCTTTCGACGAAAACTCCGTATATATAAATAATGTGGAGGTTTATCGTCCTTATCTCGTCCGGAGCGGTCAGCAAGAAGGTCTCTCCATCATCAATCCCTATATGGTAGATAAAATCGGATTCTCTACGGGTGGATATGCAGCCAAATACGGAGACAAGATGAGTTCTGCACTCGACATCACCTACAAGACCTTAAGGTCGAAAGGAAAGAGCCCGATTGTAGAAGGAAGCATTGCTGCCAGCCTGCTCGGAGCAGATGCCTACATAGGATTGGGAACCCGGAAACTGTCCTGGCTCAACAGTGTGAGATACAAGACTACAGCCTATCTGCTCGGTTCGATGGAAACCAAGGGAGAATACAAGCCGAACTATCTCGACTACCAAACCTATCTGAGCTATCAGCCCAACAAGCGTTGGAAGATTGATTTCATCGGAAACATCTCCGACAACCATTACAATTTCGAACCATCCGACCGTGAAACCACCTTCGGAACAATGGAAAACGTCAAGAACTTTAGAGTGTATTTCGATGGTCAGGAGAAGGATCGCTTCCTCACCTGTTTCGGAACACTGGGCATCACCCGCAACATCACCTCCAACACCAGCATCTCGCTCCTGGGCAGTGCCTTCTACACCAGGGAACAGGAAAAATACGATATCCAGGGACAGTATTGGCTCGACCAGACCGAGACCTCCGAAAACCTAGGTGTAGGAACTTACTTCGAACATGCCCGCAACTATCTCACGGCTCGTGTGATGAGTGCCAAGCTGATGCTGAAACATAAGGTAAAGAAGCATGATTTGGAGACTGCAGTCACGCTGAAACGGGAGCACATCGAAGAAAATTCCGTAGAATACGAGATGAGAGATTCTGCCGGATACAGCATTCCTCACACCGGAAAAGACCTCTATATGTACTATTCTATGAAGGCTAGAAACGAGTTGAATGCCAACCGCATAGAAGCCTATCTTCAAGATACTTACCGCTTCACTAGCGGAGGAGATTCAACCCAGTCTGGCGATATCAGGCAAACACGCTATACATTGAGCTATGGTCTTCGTCTGAGCCATTGGAACTTCAACCGGGAAACCATCCTGAGCCCACGCGTCTCCCTCGCTATCATTCCGGCAAGCCATGAGAACACGACGCTCCGTTTCGCTGCAGGACTTTATTATCAGGCACCTTTCTTCAAGGAGCTGAGAGATACATCCACCATCAATGGAGTAACCATCGCCTCACTCAACCGGAAGATCAAGAGTCAGCGAAGCATCCACTTCATTGCCGGTTACGACTACCGGTTCAAGGTAAATGAACAGAGATACAAGTTCTCGGCAGAAGCCTACTATAAGGCATTGAGCAATCTGGTGCCCTACTCTGTCAGCAATGTAAAGGTAGTTTATTACGGACAGAACGAATGCAGCGGTCATGCAGCAGGTCTCGACTTCAAGCTCTATGGCGAGTTTGTGCCCGGCACGGATTCCTGGCTCAGCCTGTCGCTGATGGATACCAGGATGAAACTCAACGGCAAGAGCATCCCGCTTCCTACCGACCAGCGGTATGCAGTGAACCTCTTCTTCACCGATTACTTCCCAGGCAGCAGGAAGTGGCTCCTGTCTCTCAAGCTTGCCTTTGCCGATGGACTTCCATTCGCTGCACCTCATAGAGAATTGGAAACCAACAGTTTCCGTGCCACCGCCTATCGCCGAGCAGATATCGGAATGAGCTATCAGTTACTGGACAACCGCCATCATGAGCACAGAACATTCCTCAAGAATGTTACAGTGGGCATAGATTGCCTCAATCTCTTCGGCATAGACAATGTAAACAGCTACTATTGGGTAACAGATGTCACAAATCAGCAGTATGCCGTGCCTAATTATCTCACCGGCAGACAGCTCAATGCAAGAGTGTTGATGGAATTCTGATAAGCCAGGAGTTAAAAGCAGAGAGAAAGGAGTTAAAAGCGAGGAGTTTTAGCACTCAAAAATGGTGATTTTTCACATTATTCTAAATATTTAACCGTAGATAGTTCGCTATCTGCGGTTTTTTTCGTATCTTTGTGCCCGATTTATGCGATGATGGTTCATATCCATCATCTCAAATCACTATAAACGAAAAAAGAAATTATACATAATAATTAATTATGAGCAAACAAGTAGAAAAGATTAAGGAGCTGATCGCTAAGCGCGAACAGGCTCGTCTTGGCGGTGGTGAGAAGGCCATCGAGAAGCAGCATGCACGTGGCAAATATACAGCTCGTGAGCGTATCGAAATGTTAGTAGATGCTGGCAGTTTCGAGGAGTACGACATGTTTAAGCTGCACCGTTGCACCAACTTCGGTATGGAGAAGAAGCAGTACCTCGGTGATGGTGTGGTAGCTGGTAGCGCTACAATAGCCGGCCGCCTGGTTTACGTATATGCTCAGGACTTCACCGTAAACGGTGGTTCACTCTCTGAGACTATGGCACAGAAGATCTGCAAGGTAATGGATATGGCAATGACTATGGGTGCACCTGTTATCTGTATGAACGACTCAGGTGGTGCCCGTATCCAGGAAGGTATCTGCGCCCTCGCTGGTTATGGTGAGATTTTCGAGCGCAACATCCTCGCTTCTGGTGTCATCCCACAGATCTCTGCCATCATGGGCCCTTGCGCAGGTGGTGCCGTTTACTCTCCAGCTCTGACCGACTTCATCATCATGAAGGAGCAGACTTCTTATATGTTCCTGACCGGTCCTAAGGTTGTCAAGACCGTAACTGGTGAGGATATCGATGCAGAGCACCTCGGTGGTGCATCTGTCCACGCAACCAAGAGTGGTGTTACCCACTTCGCTGCCAAGACAGAGGAAGAGGCTATCGAGATGATCAAGAGCCTGCTCTCTTACATCCCTAGCAACAATACAGAAGAGGCTCCACGCGTAGAGTGCACAGACCCTATCGACCGTATGGACGATACTCTGAACGAGATTATCCCTGAGGATCCTAACCAGGCATACGATATGTATAAGGTGATTGGCGCTGTAACTGATAACGGAGAGTTCTTCGAGATTCAGCCTAAGTTCGCCAAGAACATCATCACTGGTTTCGCCCGCTTCAATGGTCAGAGCGTGGGTATCGTAGCCAACCAGCCTTCAGCTTACGCTGGTGTACTCGATGTTAACGCTAGCCGCAAGGCAGCCCGCTTCGTTCGTTTCTGCGATGCATTCAACATTCCTATCGTATCTCTCGTTGACGTACCAGGATTCTTGCCAGGTACAGGTCAGGAGTACAACGCTGTCATCCTCCACGGTGCACAGTTGCTCTACGCTTACGGCGAGGCTACCGTGCCAAAGATCACTATCACATTGCGTAAGAGCTATGGTGGTAGCCATATCGTGATGGGTTGCAAGCAGTTGCGTGCTGACTTGAACTTCGCTTGGCCATCTTCAGAGATTGCCGTAATGGGTGCCAGCGGTGCCGTTGCCGTTCTCTGCGGTAAGGAAGCTAAGGCTAAGAAGGAAGCTGGCGAGGATGTAAAGGCATTCCTGGCTGAGAAGGAGCAGGAATACACCGACAAGTTCGCTAATCCATATCAGGCTGCTCAGTATGGCTACATCGATGATGTCATCGAGCCACGCAATACCCGTTTCCGCATCTGCCGTGGTTTGGCTCAGCTCGCAACCAAGCGCCAGAGCTTGCCAGCTAAGAAGCATGGCTGCATGCCAATGTAATATAGAAATGTTGAATGTTGAGTGTAGAATGTTGAGTTATATACAGACTCAACATAACAGAAGGGCGCAAGCCTAATTCAACACTCAACAATCAACACTCAAAATTAAAGTAAAAACGAATGGATAAGAATATTTATGCTGCGATTGCCATGGCACTCTATGAGTACCAGGGCAATAACGTACACGACAAGGAGCCTGGCATCATTACGATCAAGCCACGTCAGACGATGTGGAACGCCAAGTTCTTGAGTTTAACAGCCAAACCATAAAGATAAAGAAATGAAAGAGTTTAAATATACAATTGACGGAAAAGAATACAAGGTTCAGATTGACGCTGTTGAGGGTAACATCGCAAGCGTGAACGTAAATGGCGAAGCTTACAAGGTTGAGATGGAACAGGAAGCTGAACCAGAGAAGAAGAAGGTAGTGCTCGGTCAGCCTGCTGCTGCATCTGATGATGCTGAGGCTACTCCAGCTGCCAACGTAAATACAGCCAACGCTGTAAAGGCTCCTCTCCCTGGTACTATCACCAGCATCGAGGTGGCTGTTGGTCAGGAAGTAAAGGCTGGCGATACTGTCGTCGTTCTCGAGGCTATGAAGATGCAGAACAACATCGAGGCTGAGAAGGATGGCAAGGTTACAGCTATCTGCGTAAAGCCTGGTCAGGCTGTACTCGAAGAGGATGCTCTCGTGGTTATCGAGTAAATCAAGAATTCGAGAATTATACTTCCTGATTCGGGAATTGATGATTCGGGAATTTATAATTCGGAAAATTATAAAGAATATCAAAGGTCGCAAGCTGTTAATTGTTTGCGACCTTTTTCTATACTGCTGTATGAGCATAAACTGCTATACAAAGTAATTTTTTACTAAAGAAAAAAGACATAAAGTACAATAAAATGATAGATTTAACAGAAGAACAGATAGAAAGATACAGCCGCCACATCCTCCTTCAGGATGTAGGCCTCGAGGGACAGGAAAAGCTCCTCAACGCCAAGGTACTCATCATTGGTGCCGGTGGCTTGGGCTCTCCGGTAGCCCTCTACCTTGCTGCGGCAGGCGTGGGACATATCGGTATCGTGGATGCCGATGTGGTTGACCTCAGCAACCTGCAACGCCAGGTAATCCACCAGACCAAGGACTTGAACACCCCTAAGGTGGAAAGCGCCAAGGAGAAGATGATTGCCATCAATCCTGATGTAGAGGTGACAACATATCATACTTTCCTCGCCTCAGACAATGCCGAGGAAATCATCAAGCCATGGGATTTCATCATCGATGCCACAGACAACTTCCCTGCGAAGTTCCTCATCAATGATGCCTGTGTGCGCTTGGGCAAGGCATTCTCGCATGGCGGCATCCTGAGATTCCAGGGTCAGACCTTTACCCACCTGCCAGGCACGGCATGTTACCGTTGCTTCTTCAAGGAACCACCTCCAGCAGGCACTGTTCCTACCTCTAGCCAGGCAGGAGTATTGGGTGCCATCGCCGGTATGCTCGGAACCATTCAGGCAGCAGAGGCTTTGAAGTACTTCCTCGGTGTGGGCGAACTGCTCACCGACCGATTGCTCACCTTCGATGCCAAGACGATGAACTTCCGCACCATCAAGGTAAAGAAGCGTGCATCCTGCGAAATCTGCGGCGACCACCCTACCATTGATCATCTCATCGACTATGAGCAGGCTGCGTGTGATTTGAAACACCACTAAGATTCACCTCAATTCCTTCAAGGTATTGAAAGTTCAAGGCGGGCGAGATTCAGGCGGGTCAGTTGAAGTCAAACTGCGTGCCTATGGGCATCTACGTAAGTCCATCGCAGTTTGAGGGCAATTTCATCTCCCTCTGCCACACCGATGAGATTCTCGACTATGTATTGAAGTCGATAGAAGAAAGCATCGAATAGAAAAGATTTGTATAACAAAAAAGTAAAGTCACAATACTCAGCACCATCTGCCGGATATTGTGACTTTTTTTTAGAAACACCCCAAGCCCAATAAAGAGCAAAAACCATGATTATAAGATACTTTAAAAACTTTTCTCCCATTTTTCTTGCATGATTCAGATAATAATCGTATTTTTGCAGCAGATAAAATACGCAAGCTTATGAAAGAGAAAAGATATACATTGCCAGAAGAACAGAAAGATGCAGCTTTCGCAGCAGAGCCAGCACCAGCCTATCACGGAAATGCCGCCATAGCACTTCCCGAGGATGAATGTGCAGAAGAAGATATTGACTGGAACAAGATTCCAGTTGGCTGGCATCCGGCTAATGAAGAAGAAGCCGTAGCTAGGATTGAAGCTATTGAGGCGGAGTATGAAAGGACAGGCAAGGCTACAGATTTTGATGATTTTATAGCAGAACTTAAATCTGAAGGATTATGGCTCATATAAAATTACTAGACCCTTTTAAGAAGGAACTTCGAGATATGGTGGTTTACACACTAGCCGAATTTGGAGCTACTTCAGTAAAACGGTTTAATAAAGAGCTTGATGACATCAAACATCGCCTGATGCTTCATCCTCTTTCTTCACCCAGAGAGCCAATGCTTAAGCGATTCCACCGTCCTTACCATAGTGCTATCATCAAGGAGAATTGGAAGATTATCTATCGTTACGACGAAGCCAACGACCTCGTCATTTTCGTAGATTTATGGGATATGAGAAGAAGCCCTAGATATCTGATTAGACAATTCAAAAGAAAACTATAAAGGAAAGAGCTTATGAAGGAGAAAAGATATACATTACAAGAAGAGCAGCCGATTCCAGTTGGCTGGCATCCGGCCAATGAAGAAGAAGCCGTGGCTAGGATTGAAGCCATTGAAGCGGAGTATGAAAGAACAGGTGTTAGCTATAATGAAGAAGAGTTTTTCAATAAACTAAATGAAGAACGAACATGGTCAAATGCAGATGACTTTGAAAAAGAACTAACGGCACAATACCCGTGGCTAGAAGATTGGAAGCGTTCTATCAGTATAGAAGATTTTAGAAAGAACTGCAAGAAGAAGCTGAAATCACTGTTCTTGACAAAGAATGGAATTTAACATATAATGCACTTCGAGGATAAAGATTCTTTCTGATTTTTTGCAGATGGTTCAAGAACGGGCTGAAAGCCCAAAAGCTCTTAGCCCAGGGCAACGCCCTGGGTATGCTAGCAATCAGCAATACGCCCTGTAAGGGCAAAAGCTTTAAAAAGAGTTCCACCTATAATATATTCCCCAGCTCTGACACTCGAAATAGGATTCTAGCGCCCCCGCATTTCATGGGGTCGCTAGAACTAAAATACTGAATATCAATAATTTCACTTACAAATTCCGTCTTTATTCCTCTTTATATGCCTCATACTCCTCACGAGAGATTGGAGTCTCTGGGTCAACAATCAACACTTCATCATAGGTCAAGCCATAGAGGTGATAGACGAGGAAATCGATTTGACCATCTAACCGATTTTCATCTATTTCAATAGAATTATCACTTCTGTTAAGTTGCTTAGAAACTAATCTCGCCAACAATGCCTCTTGTTTTAAGGAAACCTCTGGGATTGGGAATGCTGCTAACTCATTTATTTTAAATTGCGGGAACAACCCTCTCTGTAGTTTTCCAAATTTATGCTCAAACCAAAAAGAAATGGCACGCGAATTAAGAATACCCAACAAACATAAAGGATTACACTTTATATTTATTATGTTCATTGAATTTCTATCATTCAAGAATGTTTCTTCTGTATAACATGCCAAAATACAATATGGTGGTTTAGATGGAATTTGTCTAACCAAAATTCTTGGTGTCGAAAACAACTCCCATTTTCGAGGAGCAGCAAGATTACGTCCATATTTTAAAAACTCTCCAGAATTCCATGTTAAACCATATCTCTTAACATCAACACCATCAATGTATTTATAATATGTCTCATCTTTCTTTTCCAAAGAATGATAAATTCTACTCTTTTTCATTTCTTTTGTCTGAGGAGGAGTACCTTTTCCTACTTCATATGCTTGTAATCCTGCCTTAACATCTGCATATTCTTTAGAAAGCTGCTTAGTATTGCTCTCTATCTTAATCATAACATCAGCAAAAGAATCATTTTTATAACGCTCAATATTAATAACAAAATCGTTCTCTTTAAGAAGAATAGAACATGGTAGTGTCTTAATCGTTTTAAAATCTTCCTTATCAATAGATTCAGACAATGTCACATAAGGAGCATTTGTATCTTTATTATAAATCAAAATGCTACTGTCAACATCAGCAGATTCAAAAACTTTTTTATAAAAGTTTGTTATCTGAATATTTGAATTTGATAGTACATACTTTCGCAATTCAGCATTTGTATTTATCGTTAACCAATTATTTGGAATAATATAAGCAAACACACCATTACAACAAAGAATATTATTTCCTTGTTCGACAAATAAATGGTACAAATTAATTTGATATTTTGCAAGTTCAAAATGAGAATAATAATATTCCTTGAAATTATCTGTCATTCCTTTTTCTTCACTATTTCTAGCAAAAACATACGGCGGATTACCAATCACAATATCAAATCCGCCCTTTTCGAATACATCCGCAAAATATGTATGCCAAAGGAAGAACTGGTCATTTGGAATCTCCAATTCATCTACAGCATCCTGCACCTCATGATTTCCCTCGGCACAAACTTTGATGTAATCCTTCACATACTTATCTATCTGCTGGCGACGCTGAGCACGCAAGGTATGGTCGGTGATACTAAAATATGATTTTACTAAATCCTGGATGATTTTCTGTACATCTGTTTCCTCAAAACCCAACGAGAGAACACCACGAGTTTTCTTAGTATCCTTGCCGGTCTTCAACTTCTTGGAAGTAACATCCAAGTCCACCCCTTTGTAACTCTCCAGCAACGAGTTGCCCTGCATAATCTTAAAGTCGAGATTAGGCAATGGCATCGGCTCCTTTTCATCGATGATAAGAGCAAGCCAGAAACGGAGACGGGCGATATCTACGGCTCCCTTCTCTATATCAACACCATAAATATTGTTCTGAATGATGTGGCGCTTGATGTCGGCAGCATTATCCTCCTCGAAGATTTCGATAGACTTGCGGCATGCATAGAGTTCACGGAGTAAACCCATAGGGAAAGCTCCCGAACCGATGGCAGGGTCGCAAATCTTCACGTCTATCAACTTCTGGTCGATAGACATGGCAAGTTCTGAAGAAGCTCCACCCAGCTCCTCCACATCATTGGTTTTCACAAAGTTAGCAATATGTTCCTTAACCTCAGCATCATCTATGCCAGTTTGCAGATACGCCGTCAACGACTCCTGACACATGTAACGAACGATTTCCTTTGGGGTATAGAAGGCTCCCTTGTCCTTGTTATCCTCCAAAAGATTCTCGAAAATCTTGCCAAGCATCTCAGGATCAACTCCCACCTCGGCATCATTCGGATCGTTCTCATCAATCGTAAAGTTATAACTATCAAAGAAATCGAAGAGCGACTGGAACATTCCGGCAGGGAAAACTGATTCTACTTCATCTATCTTCTCCTGCTGGAAAAGTCCACCATTAAGATAAGGAATTTCATCGGCATTCGGAATATACTTCACCCCTACTCCGTTAACCAAAGGCGCACTACTCCGGTCCTCTGGCTTGGTATTGAGCAAGCCAAAGAACATCGGTTCAAGCACCTTGTCCAGAAAATCTCCCTTTACCTCATCAGAGGCATCATAGAACAAATCGTGCATATAATGTAGATTGCCAGCAAGCCATCCCTTACTCTGCAGGAAATAAAGGAACACTATGCGACCCATCATCTTCTTGATATAATCGCGCACCAGTTTATCATCCTTCTTAAAGGATGTAAAATACTGGGCATCGGGCTCTCCTGTTTCCTGCTCCACCCATTTGTTTCCCTTCTTTACGTATTCCTTACCCGTAAGGAATTTCACGAATTCAGCATACTGTTTACGGTATTCATCAAAGAAATCATCAGAAAGAGCCTCAACAGAGAAGGCTTTCTTGATTTCAAGAAACTCATTGGCTTTTGTCCGTAAGCTTTCAAAACGAAGTATAGGAGTCTTATAAAAAGCCTTCTCATCACCAAACACATAGGTGAATCGCTTGGTACTGGTAGCATCTTCCTTCAAGTCGCAAATCAAAGACAGGCGCCAGTTGTTTCCATCATTAAATACCGCCAAGGCTGCATCAAAGCCATAACCCAGATAAGGACGAATCAGGTTGCGAAGCCCCACCTTGCGGCGCAGCACCGAACCATCCTCCATTTCATAATAGAAGAATCCTAACTCATAATTATCTTGCGTTGTCATGCTGCCCAGGAAATATCCCTTGCGGTCTTCGGCATCCTCGTCCAAAACCTCAGCATTCACACGCACCTTGTCGGCATGAAAGTAATCCTGCAGCAACATCTGCCACTTTGAAAGATTGAACTTCGACTGAAAGAGTCGCTTAAATGTTTCTTTATTATATGTTGCCATAACTATCTTTGTTTTTTCTGTTCTTACACCTTATTATATAGAGAACTTATATGAATGACTCAGATACCACAATCTGCGGTTCCAAGATTTCCTCGTTTCTTTCCTCATCGGTATCCAGCGGAATGTTGTAGCGATCAAAGAGTTCATCTATCTTGTCTATGATTTGCGCTACGAGGTCTTCGCTGGATGGTTTCTGCTTCTTTACCTGGCGATTAAAACTGTTGATGCTGGAACTGAGTCCGGTGAAGACACCCAGTTCCACAATCTGCTCCAACTTCTTGATTTGCGCCACAGTCTTCTCCACATTCACAGCATTCAAGGCTCGGTTCATCGTACGGAGAATGCTCAGCACGGCATTGGTCGATTTATCTTTCTTCCTGTTCTCCATGCTTTCGGCATCCACCACTTTTCTCACCACCTTCTGGTAGGATTCCAATGCCAGTTTCACCTGGTCGTAATGGAAATCCATTACCTTCGCAAAGTCACCCGGCTTCTCCTCCATCTCAGCCTTCATGATGTCCATCGCATCCAAGAATGGGATAGACAAAGCCTTGCCGTCAGCCTTAACCCAATAATACTCCACCTTCTGAGGCGAAGAAAGATAGACGATGGTAGAATGAGGATGTTTTCCGATTTCCCTTACCGTTCGGCTCTTCATCGGCAAAGCCTTGATATGATTGTAGAGCTTGCGATGGGTGCGATAAAGCTCACGGGCTTCTTCCAGGAACTTCAGATTTCTATCCACAGCATCCTGAATATCAGGATTAAACATCTGGAACTCTTTCACGATTTCCTCTCTAGAGTAAATCTGCGCATCCTCGCCAAAGGCTGAATGGAAGCCCTGCAACTTGATGAGGGCGTTGCTATAGAGATGAATCTCCTGGTTGCCCTGCATCGACGGATAGAACATGTAGTTGTATATCTTGTCTGCCACCGAACCGATACGGTTTACACGACCGATGCGCTGCATCAATCGGGTAGCATTCCATGGCGAATCGTAGTTGATGATAACGTTGGCACGATGCAGATTGACACCTTCGGCAAGCACATCAGAAGTAATCACGATGTTGAATTCATCCGATTGCTCGGCATAGTTAGCATCAAAGCACTTGCGGAGAATATCCTGCCTGTTGGTACGATTGCTGGCACAGACTTCCAGAATGTCATGGCGATGCAGACGATTCTGCAACTGCTCAGTCAGATAATTCACGGTATCTACGCTCTCAGAGAAGATAACCAGTTTGCCTGTAGGATTTATCTCCTTATCAAAGAATTCATGTTTCAGCTTATCGATAAACAGTTCCAGCTTAGGGTCTTCGCTTACCTCATCCCATTTTTTGCAAAGCTCCTTCAAATTCTTAGCATCTTCTTTCAGCATCTCCAGGAACCGTTCGCTGAAATCCTCGTCTTTAAAGACTGTATCTTCCTCTTTCAAGCCTTTTTCTACGGCATATTCTATGATGCGGTCCAGTTCCCATCCCTTGGCTTGCTTATCCTTCACGTTGATATCGGGAGCGATAATCACCTTGTTCTGGTCAAACATCTTGATCATATCCTCGGTAATGCGGAGGAAGGTATGGAGCGAACGGCGGAAGGCGTAAAAACTGCTCTCCAATCGCTTGACCATGTGAACACGATAGATACCTGTCAGCATGGTGGAAATATGAAGGGCAGTAGGATACTTCTTGCGCGCCTCGCCCTGCAAGAACTCCACGGCACGATAGCGGGCATAGTGCAAACCTTTTCCAGTAGGATTATCTTCGGGATGAGGCGTATCGGTAAGAATCGCCATCGTACTATAGAAGAGATCGTTCAAACCGCCATTTAATTCATACATCAATTCGTTAGGAGGAAGAATATCCGGGAATACGATGTGCTGGTCATCCAAGTCTTTCTTGTAGGCAGGCACATTCTTGATATTGTTTCGGGTTCGTCTAACCGTCACCTTATCAATCACTTGCGTTCTTATCTTCTCGTAGAGGTCATCGGTACGCTTGGCAAATTCTGCATTTCTTTCGTTATGCTTGTCTAACTTACGCTCACGCATCAGCTTATCATATTCTTCTATCCATGGAGAGAAGGTTACAGGCAGATTCTGGATGCCTTCGATGGTAGAATAGCGGGCATTCTGGAAGAGAAGCAAGAGATTCAGAAGATCGGTTGGACGATTGTTGAGCGGAGTAGCCGAAAGCAGCATCACCTTCTTGTGATGGCCTTTTACCAAACCTTCGTTTATGCGAGGAGTCTTGCAGATTAACTGCAAATCATCGTATCTGCCAGCGGTGGCTCCACGGAAGTTATGCGCCTCATCAACAATCACCAAGTCATACTCTCCCTTTTCACGGAAGTTGCCTTCGCCCTCTATGATTTTATTCAGACTACCATTGCTCACAAACTGGGCGTAGCGCTTGATGCCGAAAAGCTTGAAGGTATCAGTCCAGTTCTTTTCCAAGGCTGGCGGATAAACCACCAGGATATTGGTGTATCTTCCATTCGCTTCAACAAATCGCTTGGCAATCATCGTGGCAACGATGGTTTTACCCAAACCCACCACATCGGCAAGGAAGAAGCCATTGTGCTGCATCAGCATCTGATAACCCTGAATCACGGCATCGTGCTGATAGCGGATATCCTTCACACCCTCAGGCATTTCCATCGTAAAATCATCCTCCACCTGCGAACCGAAAGTATCTATCAGCACCTTCATATAGAGTTCGTATGGTGTAGGCAACTGGGCAAGATGAGTCTTCGCCTTCATCTGCTCGATGTCTTGCAGATTCAGAGGAATGGCCTGCTCCCAAAGCTGCTCAAATTCCTGCTTGCAATATTCCACATCATCATAATCTTTCATCGCCACGTTCAACTCATACCGATTGCTGGGCACGGTTCCCATACCGGAATCGGATAGATTAGAGGACCCCATGATAACCCAGCCATCAGAGTTTGGATTATGGTTTTCCGGGAGAAGAAGATAGAATTTGGCATGGAGGTTCTTGCTGCGATGGATACGCATCTCCAGTTTTTTGTCGATGATGTCCTGGCAAAACTGGAGGATACCTCTCTCCGTCTGCTCATCATAGCCCGCATTCTTCACCTCCTCAACGAAATCTTGAGAATAGGCATCGATGACGGCTTGTTCATCAATCTGTCCGAAAAAGAGTTTGGATTGCTTACGGAATATGTTGTCGATATTGATACCTACCAATATCTGTATCTTTTTTACCTGTTCAAATTCCTCACGAAGTTTAAAATAGCCCGAACTTCGGAAATATCCTACTACTGCCTGAAAGGTATGAAAATCAAGCATGTTGTGGGCTATTCCCTTGAATTTCTCGAACAAGGAATTATCTGGAGTATTATTGAAAAACTTAGTGCTCATCTGTTGTATCTCCTAAGGGTATTAGCACTTCCGCCATTCCCCTAAGCAGAAACATTCTTGTTAGTTTGTATGGTTGCTACCAAAACAGAAATGGCGTAGGGAATCTATCACTCGCATTACCCTTGCCTATTGAGGTCCTAGGAAAACCTTTGATATTAAGGGTAAGAAGCAACAGAAACCTACGCCAAACTTGCATATATAATAGCACAGGATGTACCCTATCCAAACGAATGGAAAGGGCACACCTATGCCTGTGTACATACACACATAAAGCGAAGGCGCCTACCGCTGTCTTCATCTGAATATCAATTTGAAATTTCCTAGGTTTCAATAGACCAGAAGAAAACGTAGTACACGTCTTTCTTAATTATGATAGGCCAAGCCATGGATTTTTACCTAGCCAGCGACTCATCGCCAGCCATCCACAGCAAGACAACTGCAAAAGTACGAAAAAGAATTGGGATTTGCAAGAAAATCGGAAAGTTTCTTGCAAATCCCAAATAAAATTGGTTATAAAGCAGCATATATTCAAGGCTTTTGCCCTTACAGGGCGCAGGGGGACAACGTCTTAATACCCAGGGTGTTGCCCTGGGCTAGGAGCTTTTGGGCCTTCAGCCCGTGCTTGAACCACATGAAAAAGTTCAATGATTTTCTTCTTAACCAGGCATTTTATACTCATGTCTAAGCTTCCAGATAGTTCATCATATCCTCCAATGTATCGAAGTTCTTGACATTACCCCTCTTTACATCCATAATAGCCTCCACCAAATCGCCCTCATACACTTGTGGTCTAGTATGCTTCTTATCATCCATAAAACGAACCGCACGCACATAGCCAGAGCGACAAACCTTCGGCTTTTCCTTCTTGGAACAATCAAAAGCGTTCTTAAAATCTATAGTAATCTGCTCCATAATTATTGGACTTTAAATTAAACATCTATTTTAATACTATCGTTGCATTTTTTCTGAATAAGGCGTTCTCATATGCTCATGCTTCCATTGCTCAATAGTATTTTCATCTATCAAGCCCTTATCCCACAATTCATTTGCGGCATCTATTGCTTTTTGCGCAAAATATCGGCTATCTGTTGGCATAACATAATCCTTTTCATCTAGCATAGCATCACCCCTTCCTCTTCAACATTATTATAAAAAGGACTGCCCTTTTTGCTGTTCCAATCCTTCATCGAATACACTATCGGGTGAATCATCTGATTGATTTGCCATCCCAATTCCCAAAGAGGATAGGTGTAATTATCATGATCCTGCTCATCTATCTTATCCTTGTTCAGAAGCACAAGGATGTCCCAGTCGGAATCTGCTTTAGCATCCCTTCTAGCCCTTGACCCAAAAAGGATAACCTTGGCATCTTTCGGCATAATCGATTCCGCTTTCTTCTGAATCGACTTGAGTACCTCATCTTCAAGATGTTCCCTTGTTATTGTCGTCATAACACTATCATTTAAATTACACCGCAAAAATACGAAAAAGAATTGAAACTAACAAATATTCTGAGAGATATTTGCTTTTATTCTTTTCTCTTCACCCAAACCTTGTGACTGCCGCTACCCATCCAACCTATCGGCGAGGTACGGTCTGCGGTGATTTCCTTCAGTTCCATAGAGGCAGCAGTACGGCTCAGGTTGTTGATGGAGGCATAATCGCCTAGGGTGAGGACTCCGTTCTTCTCTATCACCTCCAGGGCACGGGCGATGCGCTCTTCCCTGGAATAGAGCTGCTTGCGAATCACCTTTACGCCACCCATATCACGCTCCAGGTCACGATCGGTTTCTCGCTTCACCTCCCTGATAAACTCAGGAGATGCCTTGAAGTTGATGTCCTTCACGCCCACCTTGCGATACGTCATCTTATCATCTGCACTCTGCATTTCCGTAGGCTTATCGTCCTCGAAACCGAGGGAGAGGGAGAAGGTGCCGATGCCTTCCAGATTCACATTGTAGCCCATGGAGAGCATTTCTACCAGCATATCAGCCACATCCAGCAAGACAGCCTCCGTGGCACTTTCCGAAATACCACGATGGTAGCCCTGCATTCTCTTGATGAACTCTTTTCTGGATAGTGTCCGATTGGTCACCATCTTGGGATAAACTCTGCGCTTGCCTGTGTTATGAACATCGGGCATCTCTTGCAACTTGTACTTTGTCATAACGATTCCTTTCTTTTAAAGATTGTTATCACTCCTTATTGCAACAGCCACTATACCTAAGTGATTTCTTATTCACCATTCATCATAATGGTTCCCGTCTCTAAGGATAATTGTTACTAACCCTAATAGAAATCTCCGTTCAATAGTATTGAACCTACATTCAAAAGTATTGAACTTACATTCAAAAGTATTGAACGCACATTCAAAAGTAATGAACGAAACTTTCTACTAGGCAAAGATACAACTTTATCCTATATTAAACAAGACTTTTCCTGAATATCTTCACTTTTCCATTCATAATTCTTTGTTTTTTGACCCTATTTCTTTGCGTATCCCAAATAATTGTGCTAACTTTGTAGTCAGATTGCAAACCAAAGGTCAAAGGATTGCAGTCCAAAGTTCAAAGGATTGCAAGCCAAAGACAAAGCAAAAGACTAAGATTAGACATTCTTATGAGTATGAAGATAATAGCAACCAGCGACTGGCACCTGGGCAACTCGTTTCACGGCAACGACCGTCTGCCTGAACACAAGCATTTTCTGAAATGGCTTCTGGAACAAATCGCTGAACAAAAACCCGATGCTCTCCTCATCGCAGGAGACATCTTCGATAACGGAAATCCATCGGCAGCGGCACAGACCGTTTATTACGAGTTTCTTGCCGATGCTACCCAACTGTGCCCTAACATGCAGGTCATCATTACCGCCGGCAACCACGATTCAGCCAGCCGACTGGAGGCTCCCCGTCCGCTGCTCACCCGATACCACGTGGAAATAAGAGGAAACGTAAGGAAAATCTGGCTGCAGGGAGAAAGCAAGGACGATGATAAAACCGGCGGGCATTGGCTCTATTCCTTCGATGACCTCATCATCCCCGTAACCAACGAGGAAGGAGAAGAAGTCATCGTCCTCGCCGTACCTTTCCTTAGGAGCGATGTGGTGCAGAACGCCAGTTACTCGCAGGGTATCAACGACTTTCTAAGAGAACTGACAGCAGAGGCTCGAAAGAAATATCCAGGCAGGAAGTGCATCATGATGGCACACATGTACGCCAAGGGTTCGGATATCGCCAAGAAGGATGCGAGCGAGAAAATCATCATCGGCGGACAGGAGGAAGTGGACCTGGAAGGATGGAACGACCATCCCGACTATATGACTTGCGGACACATCCACAAACGGCAACATATCTGGAACACCGACTGGGCAAGATATACGGGAAGTATCCTCCCGATGTCGTTTGCAGAGAAAGACTACACCCACGGCATCGACCTCATCACCATAGAACACGGAGAAGAGGAGGAAGGAAAGAAAACCGGCAAGAGTAAGGAATGGAAAGTAGATTTCCTGAAATACAAGCCGCAGCACTCCCTTCGCATTCTGCCCGAAGACGAGGAGGAACTGACCTTCAAGAAATGGCAGAAGCTCATCAACTCAGAACTCTCGGAAAGAATCGACGGCGAACTGAGCGACCACTTCGATTACGTGATGCTGAAGGTGAAACAGGAAAAGCTATCCAGCGATGACATCAAGGAACTGGAGAAACTCGTCAACGAAAAGGATGCCGTGCTCTGCAAGATCCAGCGCATCATCCCGCAACTGGACCTCTCCACCATACAGGGTTCCCAGCACATCACCAGCATCGAAGACATCATCAACCGTCCTCCGCTCGATACGCTGAAGGAAGCCTTCGCCATCAGGCACAACGCTCCGATGAACGAAAGACAGGAGAAAATGTTATCCGATTTATTAACAACATCCTCATTATGAAATTCCTACAACTCGAAATACTCAACCTCGCTTCGCTTGACAAACAGGGTGGCGAGGTCATCAACTTTGAAGAAGGTGCCTTAGGCGAGAGTACCATCTTCAGCATCGTAGGTCCGACGGGCAGTGGCAAATCTACCCTACTCGACGCCATCTGCCTTGCCCTCTACAACCGCGCCCCTCGCTACCCAAGGAAGAAAGGAGACAAGAACCAGAACATCGAGATTTTCGGGGCTACAGATGCCAGCGAAAACAACCGACTGGCTCCTACCGACAGTAGAAACATCCTGACCCGCGGCAAGAAGGAAGGCTACAGCAAACTCACCTTCCTTGCCAACAACGGCAGCATCTACCGCGCAGAATGGCACGTCAGATTCCAGAGAGTGCGCTACGAGAACGCCAAGACTGCGCTCTATAAAATCACGAGAAACGGAGAAGAGGTGACGGAGGAAACTGCCGACTGGAACGAACTGCCGAACATCATCGGACTCGACTACGACCAGTTTCTCCGTACCGTGCTCATCGCCCAAGGCTCGTTTGCCAACTTCCTGACGGCAAAGGAAAACGAGCGGTACGAACTCCTGGAAAAACTCATCGGATGCGAGGAAACCTATACGAACATCGCTACTGAAATCAAGAAGGCGAAAGACCAGGCAACGGATGCCTACAACCAGATGGTTGCATCGGTGGAAGCCGTTAAACAGAACCTGCTGAACGATGAAGAACTCATCCAGCTGCAAGAAGAAATTGCCCGTCTGGAAAAGGCAGAGAAGGAACTCGACAGCCAGTTGCAAGCCATATCAAAAGACCTGCAATGGTTTGAGGAAAACGATAAGCAAATAAATCAAATCACTATCTGCCAGACAGATATGGAGCAAGCAACAAATGCCATCAAAGAGATGCAAGCCCAGATTCTCCGTCTGCAGTTGCATGATGAAGTACAGCCTGCCGTCAACCTGCTGCAGGAAGTAGAGCGACAGACGCAAAGCATCCACGAGCAGGAAGAAAACATCCTGAAAGCGGAAGCAAACATCAAAAGCCAAGAGTCTGCCATCAGCGAAAGCGAGAAAACTCTCGCCAGTCTGAAGGAAGCAGTAAGCCAGGCACAGGAACAGCTGGAAAAGGCACTGCCGGTCATCGCTGAAGCAAGGGCGCTGAAAACAAAAATGGAAGCGGCTATGCCGAATCTGAAAGAAAAGAAAGAGGCATTGGAGTTGGCGCAGAAAGAGAATCAAACTGCCCTGAAAGACGTAGAAGAGAACGCCCAAAACATCCAAAAATGGGAAGCTGAAACGGAGAAAGCGAACCTTGCCCTCAAAACGACAAAGGAAGAGATTGCCAAGCAGAAACAGGTTCTGCACGAAGCGACACAAGCCGCAGAACAGGCTTGGGAGACGGAAAAGAACAAGACTGCCGGACAGAATATAGAGGAACTGCAGAACAGCAAGACTGTAGCCGACAGGAAACTGCAGGATGTCCAGCAAGCCATCAAGGTTGTGGCTCATCTCGATGCTGCCACAGCAGAAAAGCAGAAGAATGAGGAGCGCATCCTGGTCTTGGGCAAGAGAAATGCGGAGATAGATGAAGCCCTGGGCAAGTTGACCATCGAGGCGCTGACCCAAGAGACCCTGACGCTGCGAAAAGCCTACACCCTGATGGCAAGTGAAAAATGGGAGATTCATCGTGCCAACCTGACCGAAGGCAAGCCTTGTCCGCTCTGCGGCAGCACGACTCATCCTTATCATACCGACAACAGACAGTTTGAGGAAGCCACCACGGAACTCTCGCAACTTCTGAAAGCCAAGGAGGATATGCTGAAACAGCAGCAGATACAGGAGAAGGAACTTTCCGGCGAGAGAAAACAGAACGACGGCGAAGTACAGACGCTCCAGAAACAACAGAAAAAACTGTCGGGTGAAATCGCAACTTACGAAGAGGAATGGAAGGCGCTCATCGCCCAGTATCCAAAGATTCCAAAGGCAGAGGCAGAACTGAAATCGCTCTTGCCTATCTATGAAAACAAGGCGAAGGATGCGACCGGCAAGCTAAGCCAATTTAACAAGATTCAGAAAGAGATAGAACGGCTGACCCAACTCAAGGATAAGGCTGTAAAGGATGAAGCTGCGTATGAAAGCAAGGCTTCAACTATACAGAACAAAGCCCAAGAAAACGCTTCAACCTGCGTCACAAAACTAGCTGAGCAGAAAGCACTTACCGCCAACCTCATCTCGCAGCAGAAGAATAAGGAGGAGGCTTACGTGAAAGCCCTTCAGGCATGGAATAGCGCCAAGAAGGAAATGGAGGAATGGCAGGAGAAATACAAGCAGATTCTGAATGGCGAAGAACCGGATGCGGCTGAACAAAGACTGACAGCAGCAAAGGATGACTCAACGAAAGCAGCAGATAACCAGAACGAGAACATCAACAAGCTGAAGGCGGAACTCGCCAACAGTAAAGGTTCGCATCAAACCATGCTGTCTCAGAACAAGACGATGAAAGAGAATCAGCAAACGAAGGAAAAGGAACTCGACCTTTGGATTGAGGAATATAACAAGCAGCTTGAAGAAAAGAGCATCGAAGGAAAAGACTCCGAAGAGACTGATTCTAAAGAAAGAAGCTTCGAATCAAGATTCATCGACCGAAACATCATCGGAGAGATGCTTCACTCTGTCGAAGACTGGAACGCTATCCGACGGGAAAAGGACGAAAAGGAGAAAGCCGTGGCTTCAACTACCGCCCTTTACCAGAGTGCAGAAAAGGCGCATCAGCAGCACTTGGAACATCAGCCTGCCCAAACCCGTGATGCTCTCTTAGCCATTCAGCAGGAGTATCAGGAGAGAAGCCAGCGCAACGAACTGATTGCTGCCAACGCCAGGATGCAGAACCATCAGGAAGCCGTGAAGCTGTTGGGTGACAAGGCTGAGGCTCTGAATCTCGTAACGCAGGAAAAGGACGACTGGACAGCTATTACGGATGCCATCGGAGCTGACGGCAAGACGCTGCGCAAGATAGCCCAATGCTATACGCTCAGTTTCCTGATTGCTCACGCCAACCAGGAAATCAGAAAGTTCAACAGCCGTTACGAACTGCAGCAGGTAAAGCATTCGCTGGGCATCCGAGTCATCGACCACGACCGTGCTGACGATATCCGAGACACCACCTCCCTATCAGGTGGCGAAACCTTCATCGTGAGTCTCGGTCTCGCCTTGGGCCTGTCGGCATTATCCTCCCGCAACATCTCCTTCGAGAATCTGTTCATCGACGAAGGCTTCGGAACCCTCGACCCCGATACTCTAGCCACCGTCATCGACTCCCTCGCCATGCTGCAAAGTTCGCAAGGCAAGAAGGTGGGCGTCATCAGTCATACCGACACGATGAGCGAGCGCATCACCACCCAGATAAGGATCATCAAGAATGGCAACTCCGGCAGCAGCCATATCGAGATCTATCCTTAACCCATCGCAATTACACCTTAAATTATATAGTAATAAAACAAAAGAAAGGGTGTGCCATAAGTCCATAACACACCCTTTCTTTTGTTTCCATTGAATATTAAACCCTGTTTCCCTCTTTAGGGAAAACCACGGTAGGCTTGAAGGTCTTTGCCTCCTCAAAGTCCATCAGGGCATAGGCGATGATGATGACGGTATCACCCACCTGCACCTTGCGGGCTGCAGCACCATTCAGACAGATGCAGCCGCTGCCACGCTCACCCTTAATGATATAGGTCTCCAGGCGCTCGCCATTATTATTATCCACAATCTGCACCTTCTCTCCTGCTATCAGGTTAGCTGCGTCCATCAGATCCTCATCTATCGTGATGCTACCCATGTAATTCAGGTTAGCCTCAGTTACAGTCACACAATGGAGCTTACTCTTCAATACTTCAATCTGCATTGTTCTGTTATTACTTTTATCTATTACGGATTAAACTTAATAAAGAAATCTATAGAGGAATTATCCTTTATACTTGATATGGTCGATGAGACGGATAGGAGTCTTGCCGCAATATACGGTGATGCAACCTACCACGTAGGCGCTATCCTCCCATGATGCCACATCCTGCAGGCTGTCGCCATCCACAATCTGGAAATACTCTACCTCCAGCCCCTCTACGGCATTGATGTCGCTCACTACCTTGTCGTGAGTTTCCTGCACAGTATGATTCTTGGCAAACTCTACGCTCGCCTTCAAAGCCTTATAGATATTCGGTGCGATGGCACGCTCATCAGCGGTCAGCAATGTATTGCGGCTGCTCTTAGCCAAGCCATCCTCATCACGGATGATAGGACACTCCACAATCTGCACATCACTGTTGATGTACTTCACGAGCTGCTTGATGACAGCAATCTGCTGCCAGTCTTTCTCACCGAAATAAGCACGGTTAGGATGAACGATAAAGAACAGGCGACTAACTACCTGGCATACACCATTGAAGTGGCCCGGACGCTTGGCACCCTCCATCACGGTACTTACCGGAGGAAACTCGAAGTGGCGGGTATCCGGTGTAGGATACATCTCCTCTACAGAAGGAGCAAACACATAGTCAGCGCCACAAGCCTCAAGGAGCTTGCAGTCAGCATCAAGTGTACGTGGATAACGCTCCAGGTCACCCTTGTCATTAAACTGAGTAGGATTCAAGAAAACGGAAACTACCGTAACACCGTTTTCCTCAACACTGCGCTTTACCAGAGAAGCATGACCCTCATGAAGCGCACCCATAGTTGGCACAAGGCCGATTTCCTTTCCCTCCTTGCGACGATCGAAAAGTTCGTTCTGGAGGTCAACAATCTTATTGATTACTTTCATCTTCTTATCTGTTTTCGGGTGCAAAATAACAACTTTTTTCTCAAATAAGAAAGAAAAAACCTAAAAATATGCGAATTATTGCCGAAATTATTGAATTTCAGAAGAAAAATACGCTTTTTTGGAGTTTTTTTTGTACCTTTGCACCTAATTCGTAAGAATAATAATTAAATTTATGGCAAAGAAAGTATTATTTATCAATCAGGAGATCGACCCATACGTAGCCGAGACTCACATGTCTATCATGGGACGCGAATTACCTCAGAAAATGCAGGAAGCAGGCTTTGAGATTCGCACCTTTATGCCTAAATGGGGCACCATCAATGAGCGTCGCGGCCAGCTGCACGAGGTGATTCGCCTGTCTGGTATGAACCTTATCATCGATGATACAGACCATCCGCTGATCATCAAGGTTGCATCTATACCAACAACACGTCAACAAATCTATTTTATTGATAACGACGATTACTTCACCCGCCGCCAGATGGCAGCCGACGAGCAGGGTGTAGAATATAAAGATAATGGGGAGCGCGCCATCTTCTTCGCACGCGGCGTACTGGAAACCGTGAAGAAGCTTCGCTGGCAGCCAGACGTCATCGTATGTCAGGGCTGGGTAAGCGCTGTGGTTCCTTTCTATATCAAGACGGCATACGCTGAGGAGCCTTCTTTCGCCAACTCAAAGGTGATCATCTCACTCTATACCAACGAGCAGAAGGGCGAACTCGGCGCACACTTCAAGCGCTGCGTGGAGTTCCGTGATGCCAAGTCGGAACTGCTCTCTGACTACAAGGAGGACTTCGACTTCATCGAGCTGGGCAAGATGGCCATCGACTACAGCGACGGCGTGATTGAAGGCGAAAGCCTGTCAGACAGAACTCTCTTGGATTATGCCAATGAGAAGAGCAAGCCAACCCTCGCTTATCCTGGCGATGACTTTGCGGATGCCTACAAGACATTCATCAACGAAGTATGCCCTGACGAGGAGTAAGCTTCAGATATTAGACACATTTCAAGGATAATGAAGATTTTAAGACTATTTACAGCATTATTTATAGCAGCAATGACTATTGCTGCATGTGATGACACCACCGACAACATCGGATCGTCGATCACCAACGACGTTGATAATATCTCTATCACAGACCAGGTGTTCAACGTCACCTCACGCTCCATCGTTTCAGGCCCGGTTCTGAGCCGAAACAATACGGGTATGATCGGTAATGTGAAAGATCCTGAGACCGGTACCTACGTAGCTGGCGACTATATGACCCAGTTTGGCGTATTGTCATCATTCAGTCTGGACACTCTGGAGTACATCCGCAATGCACACGATGGCAAGATCGAGGCGGACTCATGCTATCTCCTGGTATCATACAAGACTACATACGGTGATACCCTCGCACCGATGAAGGCTACAGCCTACGAGATGAGTAAACCGATGAGCGAGAATCAGGAGTATTACTCAGACTATGATGCCTTCAAGGACAACTGGGTGAGCGAGAACAACTATCAGTCGAGCGCCACCTATAACCTGAACAGCACGACGATGGCTTTCAAGATCTATCTGAACAAGCCATATACGGCAAAGGATGGCAAGACCTACAAGAACTACGGTTCTTACGTGATGAATACCTTCGTGGATCACCCTGAGTACTTCAAGACCAACTGGGACTTCCTCAACAAGGTTTGTCCTGGTTTCTATGTTAAGCATGCCGGCGGTATCGGAAACGTAGCCAATATCTGGAATACCGAGTTGCAGTTCTACTACAAGATCCAGAAGACGGTGAAGAACTCTGCGGGCAACGACAGTATCGTAACAGGTCTCGCTTTCAACCGCTTTGACGGTACAGAAGAGGTGTTGCAGCTCAACAAGATTACCAACGACAGCAAGACGTTGGCTAATCTGGCAAAGGATGAGAGCTGCACCTACCTGAAGTCTCCAGCCGGCATCTTCACAGAAGTAACGCTGCCAGTAGAGGATATCATGAAGGGTCATGAGAAGGATACGCTGAATACAGCTACCATCTCTTTCCCTAGAATGAACAATGTAGATAACAACAACAACTATCAGTTCAGTGTTCCTTCTACTATCCTGATGGTACAGAAAGACAGTCTGGATGCCTTCTTCGAGAAGAACAAGCTGACAGACAACCGCACCTCCTATACGGCTTCTTACAACAAGAACTCTACAGGCGTGAAGAATGCCTATACCTTCTATAACATCAGTAACCTGGTTACTGCGATGTACAAGAACAAGGGCAAGAGTGAAAACTGGAACAAGGTGGTGCTGGTTCCTGTAACCTTGACCACAAGTACACAGAACAATGCTACCGTGATTACCAAGATTAATCACGACATGCAGCTCACCTCTACCCGACTGATCAAGGCAACGGATGATCCTGACAAGGATTACACCACCAAGGACGGCAAGCGGGTGGCTACAGGTCCTGTTCAGATCAAGGTGATCTACAGTAAGTTCAAGGAATAAATTCATGGCAGATAATTTCCTTGAACGCCACCGCGAAGATTACGAGCAGCGCAAGGCTGGCTGGCTGCGACGCAAGAAGCATCTTCCAAAAATCAAGAAGCCTACCATTCAGCGTCCTGATGATGAAGCTTTATAAAAAAAGATTCTATATGAGAAAATCCCAGCTGGAAGTTCTTTTCCAGCTGGGATTTTTTCATATCCTCTGTTTTATCTTCTTTCTATTTTCTATGAGAGAATGGTGAACTTGGCAAACTTCAGAAGCAACTGCTTGGTTCCTGCATTCTGGAACTCTACGGTAGCCTTCGTGTTCTCGCCGGTTCCTTCAATCTTCAATACCGTTCCTATTCCAAAACGCTGATGCTCGATTCTACAGCCCTCGCAGAGAGAACCTGCAGCTGAGGAAGCAAATGCTGGTTTAGGATCAGCCATGAACTGCGAAGCTACGGGCTTAGAGTTCTGATAATCACGTCTATAGCCTGACCTGTCTCTATCCCATGGCATTCTTCCACCATAGCCACCTTCAGAACCATAGCCACCATACGAACTTCTTCCCCCACCGAATGAAGATTCAGGAGCCTCTTCTCCTCCCTCTATCAGACTGGCATCAATCTCATCGATGAAGCGGCTCGGATTATCAAATTCCATCTTGCCATATCGGAAACGGTTCTTGGCATTGGTCAGGATGCAATGCTTCTCGGCACGGGTAATCGCGACATAGAGCAGACGGCGCTCCTCTTCCAGTTCCCTGACAGAGATTGCAGCAAGCGGACTCGGGAAGATATTCTCCTCCAAACCTACTACGAAAACAGTAGCAAACTCCAGACCCTTTGCCGCATGAATCGTCATGAGCGAAACTCTCGGTTCATCCTTCTCTCCCTCACTGTCCGCATCCGTCAGCAGCGCCACGTCCTGCAGATAATCAGTAAGATAGGCTTCATCCATTCGTCCCTCTTCCTGGCGTCCAGCCACGAAGGTCTGCATACCACTCAGAAACTCCTCCAGGTTTTCCTGGCGAGCCAGGTCGTCGGCATTCTTGCCCGACATGATATCCTCGCTGATTCTACTCTCCCTGATGATGGCATCACCCAGTTCATAGACATCCAGGGTATGCGAACGGTCGATGAACGAAGAGATGAGCAGGCGGAATTTCTCGAGCTTCGTCTGCGTACCCTTGTTGACATTCAGTCCGTAATGCTCCACATTACCTATTACCTCCCAGAAACTCACCTGGTTCTGATGGGCACAATCGGCAATTTTCATCACGGTAGTAGCACCGATGCCACGAGCCGGATAATTGATGATACGCTTGAAAGCCTCCTCATCGTCAGGGTTGGCAACGAGACGGAAATAGGCGATGATATCCTTGATTTCCTTACGCTGATAGAAACTCAAGCCACCATAAATACGATATGGAATGCCCTGCTTTCTGAATTCCTCCTCGAAGCTGCGGCTCTGGGCATTGGTGCGATAGAGAATGGCAAATTGATCGTATCCGCAATCATCCTGCCGCTTGATGCGCTGGATATTCTTCGCCACTATCAGAGCCTCCTCCTTGTCGCTGTAGGCAGGCTTATACAGAATCTTCTCTCCTTTATCATTTTTGCTGAACACCTCTTTCTGAATCTGATTGCGGTTATGATGAATCAGACTGTTGGCTGCCTCTACGATAGTTTGAGTAGAGCGGTAGTTCTGTTCCAGTTTAAAGAGTTTAGCCTCCTTACCATCTTGCGATGGAAAATCTTTGGTAAAAGACAATATATTATCAATATCAGCTCCTCTAAAACTATAAATACTTTGAGAATCATCTCCGACTGCACAAATAGCCTTTTCTTGCATAGCATTGTATAGCAAAGAAAGTATCTTTTTTTGAACATAATTTGTGTCCTGATACTCATCTACCATTATGTACTTAAAAAGATTTCCGTACTTCTCCAAAACATCTTTCCTTTCTATGAAAAGACGATAAGTATAAACTAACAGATCATCAAAATCCATCGCATTAGCTAATCTACAACGTTGTACGTATTCACGATAGATCTTTGCTATTTCTGGCATTTTTGCCCGTTTATCCTGATTTATAATATCAGAATCGCTTTCATACGAATCCACACTTATCAGATGATTCTTGGCCATAGAAATTCTTGCATGTACAGCAGCAGGCTTATATACTTTTTCATTCATATCCATCTCTTTTATAATAGACTTCAGTAAAGACCGAGAATCAGCTTCATCATAAATCGTAAAATCAGAAGGAAAACCGATTTTATCGGATTCTACATGCAAAATTCTAGCAAAGACACTATGAAAAGTACCCATATATTTCTGCCTTATATAAAATGTTTCACCAAACATTTTACGAATACGTTCAACCATTTCTTTTGCTGCTTTATTTGTAAAAGTAAGCACCAATAAGGAATATAAATCTTTGCCTTTAGCTAGGAGATAAGCAATCTTATAGGTAAGCACACGCGTTTTGCCCGAACCTGCACCGGCAATCACCAGCGAAGGTCCGTCAATATACTCTACCGCAGCACGCTGCGCATCATTCAAGTCGTTCAATAAATCCATTTATCAATATTTACCAGATTTTTCACTTTTCACTTCCCCCTATATCCACCTACGGCCGTGCTTGGGTCGTAGTCTTCACCCTCACGAGGGAACGAAGGGATGAATTTCATCTGATGTTCAATCTGTCGCTGGCGCTTCTTCATATAAGCGCTCGGATACAGGGAGCTGAACTTTCTAGGATTAGGCAGCGTAGCAGCTATCAGGGCACACTCGTCACGGAAGAGATCCTGTGCTTTCTTGTTGAAATGATACTCAGCCACGGCATCGACACCATAGATACCCGGTCCCATCTCGATACTGTTGAGATAGACCTCCATGATGCGCTGCTTGCTCCACATCATTTCGATGAGAAAGGTGAAATACACCTCAAATCCCTTGCGGGTCCAGGAACGGCCCGGCCAGAGGAAAACGTTCTTGGCGGTCTGCTGACTGATGGTACTGGCACCATGCACCTTACCGCCTCGTGCATTGTTCTTGGCAGCACTTTCGATGGCATTGAAGTCGAAGCCATGATGCTTGAGGAATCGGGCATCCTCGCTCGCCATCACCGCCACAGGCATGTGAGGGGAAATCTTATCCATCGAAACCCAATGATGATGCAAGGTAATACTTTCACCATCAGCCACTTGCTGAAAACAGCGGATTATCATTAACGGAGTAACATATACCGGAATAAAACGGTAGGCTACTACAGCAAGAATGGTGGTACTGAAAAACAGCACCACCACCCATCTTACGATATTTCTGATCTTTTTTAGAATCATCTATCTTCTTTTTCCCTTTCGGGAACCTCATTCGTTTTTACTTCAATGTACCATTGTTAGCAGCATTCACCATTGCCTGGCTAGCATACATGTAAACCTCTACACGACGGTTCTGAGCGCAGGCTGCTGTAGTATTCACCACAGGATTAGCTGAACCCAAACCCTCTACGCTCTTGATCTGGCTGCTTGTAACACCGCATGACTTCAAGTAGTTAGAAACGGCATTGGCACGGTTCTGGCTCAAAGGCAAGTTGATGCCATCATTACCAGTAGCATCGGTATAACCCTGGATAGCTACCTCGCAGTCGGCATTATTCTTCAAAACCTGGGCAAACTGAGCCAAGTCGTTCTTAGCGCTTGCATTGAGCGCATATTTGTTGGTCTGGAAGAGGATACCAGAATCGAAGGTTACCTTGACAGCTGTCAAACCATTGGCATCTGTAACGGTAGAAACCTGCGCATTCTTTACAGCCTCTGCCTCAGCCTTTACCTTATCCATGTGCTTTCCAATCAAGTTACCCGCTGTTCCACCAACAGCAGCACCGATAGCAGCACCTACCACTGCACCTGTACCACGATGGCTGTTATTGAGCAAACCACCAACCAAAGCACCAAGAGCAGCACCAGCACCTGCACCAGCAGCAGTACCAGTCTTCTGACTAGTTCCACAACTTCCCAAAACGAGCAGCATTGAGAGCGCTGCAGCAGTAAATTTCATCTTTTTCATACTATAATTCTCCTATATTTATGTTATTTAAATGCAAAGATACGTCTTTTTTCTCCAATATGGAGGGTTTTCTAATATTTTTTTGTAATTTTGCATGCAAATTTAAGGGTATTTGTCCAAATGGCGAAAGGAAATCGCCTATTTCGGGGCGGGAATTCCCTATTGGCCGTGTTTTCACGCTCAAAATACATCGTGTTTTCACAGCCAAAATATCTAGCAGAATTTAAAAACAAAATATATAATTAGTAATATGGCTAAAGAACTTAAGAATTTAACCAAGCGCGCTGACAACTACAGTCAGTGGTACAATGATTTGGTAGTAAAGGCTGACCTCGCAGAGTTGTCACCAGTTCGTGGTTGTATGATCATCAAACCATACGGCTACGCAATCTGGGAGAAGATGCAGCAGCAGCTCGACAAGATGTTTAAGCAGACAGGTGTACAGAACGCATACTTCCCTCTCCTCATCCCGAAGAGCTTCTTCTCTCGCGAGGCAGAGCACGTGGCAGGTTTCGCCAAGGAGTGTGCTGTGGTTACTCACTATCGTCTTCGTTCTACAGAAGATGGAACAGAGGTTGAGGTGGATCCTAATGCCAAGCTCGATGAGGAGCTGATCATCCGCCCTACTTCAGAGACCATCATCTGGAACACATATAAGAACTGGATTCATTCATGGCGTGACCTCCCTATCCTCTGCAACCAGTGGTGTAACGTGATGCGTTGGGAGATGCGTACCCGTCCATTCCTCCGTACTTCTGAGTTCCTCTGGCAGGAGGGTCATACTGCTCATGCTACCAAGGAAGAGGCAGAAGCAAAGGCTCAGGAGATGCTGAAAGTATATGCTGAATTTGCTGAGAAGTATATGGGTGTGCCTGTATTGCAGGGTGTGAAGAGTGAGACAGAACGCTTCGCCGGTGCTCTCAATACTTATACCATCGAGGCAATGATGCAGGATGGCAAGGCGCTGCAGAGCGGTACTTCTCACTTCCTGGGTCAGAACTTCGCCAAGAGCTTCGATGTTACCTATTTGAATAAGGAGAACAAGCCTGAGTATGTATGGGCTACTTCATGGGGTGTTTCTACCCGACTGATGGGTGCCCTCATCATGGTTCACAGCGATGACAACGGTCTAGTATTGCCTCCAAAACTGGCTCCTATCCAGGTGGTAATCATTCCTATCAACAAGGGCGACGAGCAGTTGGCTCAGATTACTGCCAAGCTGCAGCCTGTCATCGACCAGCTCCGCGAGTTGGGCATCAGCGTGAAGTATGATGACAACACAGCTAAGCGTCCTGGCTTCAAGTTTGCTGACTACGAATTAAAGGGTGTACCTGTTCGTCTCGCCATGGGTGGCCGTGACTTGGAGAACAACACCATCGAGATCATGCGTCGTGATACCTTGGAGAAGGAGAACGTAAGCTTCGACGGCATCGTAGAGCGCGTGAAGGATATGCTGGAAGATATCCAGAAGAACATCTTCGAGAAGGCTCGTGCTTACCGTGATGCTCACGTATATGAGTGCGACAACTACGAGGAGTTCAAGGAGCGTGTAAAGAATGGCGGTTTCTTCCTCTGCCACTGGGACGGTACAGCCGAGACCGAGGCAAAGATCAAGGAGGAGACTCAGGCTACCATCCGTTGCGTGCCATTCGCTTACGAGCAGACTCCAGGTGTTGATATGGTGAGCGGCAAGCCTGCCGTAGCTCGCGTTATCATCGCAAGAAGCTATTAATTATTTTAAAAAATGGTGTCGGGAGATTTCCGGCACCATCAAATATCAAATATGAAGCAGCTGATACTCTACATCATTTTTCTGATGTCCATGGTCTTCTCAGGCTATGGAGAGGTATCTGCTGCTTCTATTTCTTTATCCCATCAGGATTCTTTAGCTGTAGAAGCTGCTGATGCAACGCACAAGAAGGATGGACTTGCCAAGGTTACACCTCACCAGCAAGAGCAGGATGCCCAGCTGGAAGATGCATCCAATGCCGCCTATCGGGTATGCAGTAGTCGTCCACAGCGTTTGTTGCCAAGTGGCAACATACATGGCAACCCATCTGCAAGCAGTAGATTGCTAATCCATAGAATCCGATTTTTATCATCCCTATTATCAGTCATAGAAGGTGCGAAGGAGCCTTTCCGCCAGGAAACTGCCCCTATCCACTTTGATGTCGCCAGCAAGTATTATGTCATTTGCCTGCGGCATCTCATCTGTTAGTTCTTCTTTTTATATAACCTGCTCAAGTTTCGCATGTGGTTCAAGAACGGGCTGAAGGCCCAAAAGCTCTTAGCCCAGGGCATCGCCCTGGGTATAATGGCAGCCAACAAGGCGCCCTGTAAGGGCAAAAGCCTTATAAATTGCTTGAGACTTGAAAGCTTTTGCCCTTACAGGGCGACAGGTTTGTGTCCGTTAATACCCAGGGCGATGCCCTGGGCTAGGAGCTTCTGCCCTTTCAGGGCGTTTGGAGCCTACTAGCGAAAAGTCGGCATATAATAAAGCCGGCATATAATAAAGTGGCATATAATAAAGCCAGTATATAATAAGGTGTATGCATGGCATACGATTATTTACAAAAAACAGATTTATATATATATTTAAAGAAGAAATAAGATTATGGCTAAGATAAATCATTTAGATATGGGTGCAGAAGTATTGGCACTCGACGATGTAGAAGTAAAGAAGGGTTTCATGGGTTTGACCATCAAGTTGATCTACAGACCAACCAACAGTGCTATCAAGATTAAGGAGAAGGAATATTCTGCTGAGGATGGCAAGAAACTCATCAACATCCTGAGCTCTGCCCCTAGCGAGGTAGAATCTTCTATCCAGAAGTTTCCGGTATCAGCTATCAGCATGGGTAATATGAAGCTGCAGGCTTGTCTCTCTGACGACCATCAGTTTGTAGCCACCCAGCTCCTTGCCTTCAAGGATTTCGGCTACCAGCCAGTTACAGAAATGGTAACCTATACAGGCAAGACAGCCGAGGCATTCGCCCAGCTGTTCTAATATATTAAAATCCCTAGAGAAGCATTTCTCTAGGGATTTTTTGAAAATGATTATATATGAAAAAAGATGCACTTCACTATAAGTAGAGAAGTGCATCTATTATTTATAAATCAGTCTATTCTTCTAAATAACTATCCATTAGTTGAAGATATAACGGATAGAGAACTGGATAGAATAGGTAGAGTTGAAGCTTGTCAAGTTAGTGTATGTCTTTGACAATACATCCTTACCGTTCTTCTGGAACTGGAATGAACCAGCAGCACCATCCTTACCAGCAGTATACTTCAACAACTTGGTGTTGTTAACAGTCTTGTAGAGACCCCAGCTGTTGTTCAGCAGGTTAGCGAGGTTCTTGATGTCAACACCAAACTGGAGAGTGTTCTTCTGACCAGCTACGTTGAGGTAGAAGTTCTGGTTGAACTTGAAGTCCAACTGATGATGCCAAGGCATTACAGCACCACCACGCTCAGCATACTCACCCTTGTGATTCTTCAGATAATCATCCTGGTTGATGTAAGCCCAGAAGTCATCCTTCTGCTGCTCAGCAGTATATTTACCATTGTCCTTGAAGTTCCACTTATCCAAAGCCTCGCGAGAAGCTGGGATGTAAACCAAACCGTTAGAACCGTAGTCGTTAACTACATTGCCAGTCAACTGGTAAGTGTAACGTGTGCAGCTGTAACCATCAGCATAACCCATGTTCATACCCTCGTAAATCAAACCGACCTCAGAACCGAAGTTCTTGCCGTAGTCCTTCTTGTAAGAAGCAGAGATGAGCAAGCGGTTAGGAGCCACGTAGGTACCATAACCCAACTCCATATCGTTGTTACCGTTTACAGAGTAACGGTTGTTATAGTATGCAGAAGAAACCTGGTCGCCTACACCATCACCATAAGACTTAGCCTTAGAATAGGTGTAAGAAGCAGAGAGGTTCAAACCGAAGTCGAACTTCTTAGTCAAAGACGCTGTGATTGAGTAGTAGTATGCCTTATGACCAGCGTTTGTGATCATGTAAGGGTTGTTTTTATTACTCTGAGAGAAGTAATGACGCTCATCACCAGGAGCCAACTTCACTGTCTTTCCATCCCAGTAGCGGCTGAGATTGATGACAGTAGCAGGATTGAACTCACGGCTGTAGATACCCTCAAGAGAGAAGTCAACATCGTAAGGCAACTTGGCATCCAATGCCAGAGAAGTCTTCCATGTAGCGTTCATCTTCAAGTCCTTGTCGATGATGGTAGGAGTAGAAGGAGCTGCTGCATCCTCACGGTTAACAGCCAAGCCCTGCTGCTGCAATACCTTCACCTGCTCATCACGGCTAGCATAGAACTTATCCATCAAATAATTAGCACCCTTGTCAGATGGAGTATTATAATAATAGGTGTACTGACCGCAACCAGCGTTGCTTACAGCAGATACGAGCCAGACGAAAGGCAGACGACCTACGAAATAACCTGTACCACCACGGAGCACCAACTTGTGGTTACCGAGGATATCCCAGTTGAAACCTACACGAGGAGAAACAGTCAAAGGAGCATCAGGAAGCTGATCGGTAGAGTAGCTATGCTCATTACCAGCATTATCCTTATACTTCAAAGCAGCGAAAGCCTTGTTGTAGCAGTTCTCCAACTCTGGATAGATAGGCAACTCGAAACGCAAACCTGCGGTGAGACGGAAACGATCAGAGAAGTTAACCTGATCCTGAACATAAGCAGAGAACTGGTTATACTTCATGGTAGCCTGGAACTGGTTTGAACCATCCATAGGGAAGGTAACGCCATAACTTCTAGGAGCCTTACCGTTCATGAAGTCATCCATAGACTCGAATACATAGTAACCGGCAGAAGCAGCACCGAAGCCGTTGGTAGCCTTGTTGGTCTCGAACTGGAGACCAGCGGTGAAGTTCTGGATACCCATAGACCATGTAGCCTCATCGGTAGCAACGAATGTCTTCACCTGACGGAGGTTACCCTCAGTAAATGGATCAGGACCGAAGCCCATGTAGTAAGAACCATTCTTCAGAATATCTACAGTTGGGAACATACCACCCACATAAGTACGTGGCTCATCCTGATAAGAGTAAGTAGCACGGAGTACATTGCTTACGCCACCCCACTTAGAGTTCCACTCAGCAGCGAAAGAAGTAAAGTTCTTCTCCTGATAATAGCGTGCACTCTCGAAGTAGAGACCTGCATTAGCTGTACGACCCGACTGAGACTTACCACCTGTAGCATCCTCACCACCAGGATAGATGACAGAATCCTTGAATGGAGTGGTTGAGCTAGATGGAGCTGAAGAATCCTTATCGTGGCTCTTAGAGAAACGGAAGTTCAACTTGTTGTTCTCGTTGATGTTCCAGTCGATACGAGCCAGGAACTTGTATGATGGAGTATCAAGAGAATATCCCTGATAACGACCTGGGTTGTAACCATAGGTCTTGTTGAGGAAGCTGAGCATATTGTCCATATCGCTCTGCAATGGGCGATGAACAGTACCTGATGATGGAGACCATTCATCAGAAGCATTTACACGAGCTGTACCAGAAGGACCAGCAGAGATATTGCTCTGATATTCACCATTGGCAAAGAAGAACAACTTATCCTTGATGATAGGACCACCGAAACTTGCACCCCATGTAGTAGAATGAGACTGGAGACGGTTCAACTCATAATCACTTACCTTGTTACCACGCAAGTGAGAGTTGGTAGTGTACATATAAGCTGTACCCTTGAATTGATTGGTACCGCTCTTGGTTACGGCGCTGATAGCACCACCTGTAAATCCACTCAAACGAACATCGTATGGAGATGAAGATACAGAAATCTGATCCAAAGCATCAAGAGAGATTGGAGATCCGTTGCCAGGGAGGTTACCACCAATACCGAAGGCGTTGTTGAACGCAGCACCATCCACAGTAACGTAAGACTGACGGTAGTTACCACCACCTACAGAAAAACCGCTACCTACGTTGGCACCCTGAGGAGTCAACTTCAAGAGGTCGTTCATGCTACGTGATACGGTAGGAACAGCCTCAATCTGGTCGGCATTAATGCTTGTTGTTGCACCAGCACGGTCAGTACGCATGTTATTGTTACGATCAGCAACAATCACTACGTCTTCCAACTGGGCAGCATCCTCAGATAAAGTCTCGTTCAAAACTGTGTTCTGACCAAGAGAAAGAGAAATGCCCTTCACCTGCTTGTTCTTGTAGCCCACATAGGTTACTTCCAAGACATAAGGACCACCAGGGCGCATACCCTGAATAGAATAACGACCATCAATGTTGGTCACAGCACGATAGACTGTACCAGAAGGTTGATGAACAGCCTTAATCGTTGCGCCAATAACATCTTCGCCATTGGCTGTAATTTTACCACTAACGCTAGATGTAGTAATCTGCGCCATCGCTGTGGTTACCATAAAGGCCAGCAAAGCCACTAATAAATGCAATCTTTTCTGCATACCTTATTAAAAAATTAATTAATAATGCTGGGAAATATTCCCTTAATATTGATTTCGAGTGCAAATATAAACAAAAAAATCGATATAAATGTTACATCTGCATTAAAAATGATGTTTTATAACACAAAAAAAATCTGCGTTAAGCAAATAACGCAGATTTTCTTTAAATTGTTATTAATAAGGGGTGTTTGCTTATAGTTTTTTTGAGGGGTGGCGGCTACTCCTTTCGCTGCCAGATACTCATTACCTTGCGACGGATGGCTACTATATTCAGAACCGAAACTACCAGGAAGAGAGCAAAACCTAAGGCTATGGCTGGAAGCATCATTCCCTCTTCGATGTCTGGGAAGAGTGCCTCGATGAAATCCATGTAGTATCCTCGCAGGAAGAAGAGGATGATCCAGGCGATGACCAGAACCACGATGTTCAGAGAGATGGTGAGCACCTGGTATGGCTTCGCAACATTGCCCGGACTGTAACCTATCAAGAGCAGATTCTCCAACTTGGAAGAGTTCTTCTGCACCAGGAGATAGATGCTGAGCATCAAGATATAGAAACTCAGAACAGAAATCACAAGGCCGATAATCATCACCATCGATACCATCATACGGAGGAAATAGGTGGTCTTCTCGGCATCGAGCTTATCTGTCTCTACCTCATAACCGTTATCATCTAGATATTTGGTGATATTCTCATCGCCCGGATTGCCTACCTCTACAATCAGACGGGTAGGATCGCTCTTCTGGTTAGGCGCAAACTCCTGGTTGCTCCAATCCATAAACGCCTGTGGCACGAGAATGGTGTTGAGACGGGATGAGAATCCAATGACCTTTCCCTTGAACAGTTCTTTCTTGCCACCAGCCTGAATGCAGATATTGAAATCAATCATTCCCATCAGACCATCACTGATCTTAGGGAGCGAATGGCTCTGGGCGAATCCGAAGTTATACATATTAATATAGGTACGCGGGAGGATAATTGGAACCACCTTCTCGCCAGGTGTGTATTTCCAATCCTTGAGCGGAACATCCACGAAACCATCAGGAACACTTTCGAAGAAAAGCTCACTGTTCAATACATTCACACCATTTACGCCCATCTGCGCATCTACCTTGTACTCGGTAGAGGTAAACTTGCCTATCTTCTTCACGAACTTCTGGTCGCTGACATCATCCATCTCTGCTCCCGAAAAGGTATTGGAGCGGCCGCTGATGGTATTGCCCATACCTATTTTCTTGCTCATGATGAGATAGTCGGCTTTCATAAAACTGTCTTGCTGGGTGAAGACAGGCAGCACATCCTGATAAAACTGAAAACCGAAAAGTACGATGAGCATACCGAAGAGATTAGCAAAGGCGAAGCCTGCAAACTGAGGTATGCTGATATGCTGACGAAGTAACTTCCAAACGAGATTCATAATCTAAATATATGTTCATAGTTTAAGTCCATGTGCTTACCGATACTGGTCACGATGACGCCAGCCCCCTGCTCCTTCGCCTCCTTCATCATGATTTCGCCCATGATGCGGGAATTGTTGTCGTCGAGGTGACTGATCGGTTCATCTGCAAGAATGAAATCGAAAGGCTGGCAGAGGGCACGCATCATCGCTACACGCTGCTGCTGACCGAACGACATCTTCCCTACCTTGGCATCCACCTTATCGGCGATACCAAGCATATCAAACCACTGCAGAATCTGCTCGCGGCTCTTGAAACCGGTAATCTTGTTCTTGATCTCTACATTCTCCATCGCCGTAAGCTCTGGAAAGAGACGGAGTTCCTGAAAGAGATGACTGATATGACGCTTTCGCATCTCTACCCAATCGGAAACCTTATAATTGGCGGTAACATCATTATCAAACATCACGCTTCCGCTGTAGTCGTGACGATAGCCGAGCACGTAGCTGCAGAAAGTACTCTTTCCGCTACCACTCTCAGCCTCAACCAGATAGAGATGACCTTTCTCGAAGGTAACATCCTGCTTCCATATCTCCGAATGCAGGTCTTCACGCTGGGCGAAAACCTGAGGAAGAACGGAATGAAGCTGAATCTTTTCCACTTTATTTTATTGTTTAATGTTTTTTCTTTTTACTTTAAAGTATAAACCACAGAAGTAAGATTTCCGAAGACTGGAGCAAGCAGACCAGTAACAGTTGAGATGGCATCATCCTTGCCTGTGCCGCTGCCATCAGAACTCTTGGCGAGATTGATGACCATCGCCAGCTTCTGTCCCACGATAAGCTTCTGAATCTTGGCATCTATCGGATGATTGCTTGGCTTCACCGCATACTGAGCTGTCAGCTCATCGCTGCCGCTAAAGAACTGCTTATCATCGGTTACGCCGAAATAGAAGGAAGTTTTGCCATCGGTATAGAAATAGGAATTCTTACCCCAGTTGGCAATCTTGGCACCAGCAGGACATGAAGTCTTCCAGTAATCTACATCACCCAACCACTTACTATGCGCCAACTTAGCTGCCATCATCATCTTCAGGTCTGCATCGCCCAGTGTAGGCAAGACAATGGCCATATCGCCATCTACGCTTCGCATGATGTTATCCATATCCACCGCCTGGTTGATACCCATCAGGAGGGTCTGAAGACTGCGGTTGCTCTGCATCATCGGCAGAAACTGTTCACCATTTACATTCATGAAGATACCTGCCAGGGCATCATCCGGCATCGATTTCACATAACTGCCCTTGATAGGACGATAGTTTTGTACCGCCTTCTGCAGCGCCTTGTCGATGGTTTCATTAAAGGAGAAAGTCTCACCCTGAATCTGCAGGATGCCATCCTTTACCTCCATATCGGCAGCGATGACCACCTGCGAAGGATCGGTATCCTTAGGAGCACCCAGGGTAAATGGAGCTACGAACTTCTCAGGCAAAGCCTGTGCCTGAGCCACCATAGCCATAGGAGAAGAGAGGGTCTGCAGACGTTCGTACATAGGAGAAACGGTGATGCCATCCTCCTCTTCTGCTTTCAGATATTTTACCATCTGCTGCTGGAGCTGAGCCTGGGCATCAGCCATCACAGGACCCATCACGAGGAGCGCCTGACCGGAGAAGCCCACAAGCCACGAATCCTTCAATACTGAGAAATGAAAGCCTTTGCGCTCCTTCACTTCCGAAGCAATGCGCTTCTTGGCAAGCGAGGCAAGCCAGTCTTCCACATCCCCCTCATCACTCACCTTGGCACAGAGACCGAGGTTGCCATCAGCACTCTCAAAGAGATAAAGTTTTTCAGAGATATCGATGCCACACTTATCTACATCATCCACGTGGAGCAGAGACTTGAGCATGCCCGCCTTATCTTCCGCATTCTTATCGGAAGCCATCTGCTGCAAATCCACCGAGATAAGAGCTGTACTTTTCTTAGGAATGGCATTGAGATAATCGCTGCCAGAGCATGAGCTTAACACTACAACGAGAAGTGCTAAGCTCATCAAAAACAAATTCTTATACAATCTTTTCATCACAAAAACTAACACTTATATAATCTTCTTATATTCTTCTTGCAATATGCGCCATGTGAACAGCTACAAGTCCCGCTGTTTCCGTGCGAAGTCGGCTGGTACCCAGCGATACGCTTTCGTAACCATTCTCCACGGCAAGACGAACTTCATCAATAGAGAAATCGCCTTCTGGACCTACCAATACTGTTATATCATCAGCACCGGATTCCTGGGATGCAGATGAATCCTGAGATGCATCAGAATCCATACTGCACGAATTGATTTCCGTGAAGAAATCCTTCTTCTCTACTTCTTCGTAGCAATGACAGATAAACTTGCGACCCGGACGAGGAGTCTGGATAAACTCCTTGAAGCTCTCCAACTCCTTCACGACCGGTTTCCACGCCTTGTGACTCTGCTTCACGGCAGAGATGACAATCTTATCTATTCTAGGAGTCTTCACTACCTTTCGTTCAGAAAATTGACAATTGAGGAAAGAGAGTTCATCGAAGCCGATTTCCGTAGCTTTCTCAGCCATCCACTCTATACGCTCCATCATCTTGGTAGGTGCAATGGCAAGATGGATATGCCCCTTCCATGCACGTTTCTGAGGCATATTCTCCTTGATTTCATAAAGACAGCGCTTGCTGGAGGCTGCTGTCACCTCTGCACGGTAGAAAGATCCCTCCCCATCCATGAGGAAAATCTCATCACCACCCTTCAGTCGCAACACTCTCAGCGCATGGGTAGCCTCCTCTATGGGCAATTCTACCTGGTTTGCCGCATCCGGCACATAGAAATATCTAACCTCTTTCATTCGTTATCAATTATCTATCATCAATGATCAATCAGTCAAGTTCTTTTCATCCTTTTCTTCCTGGCGGCGCTTCATCTCATCACGGATAAAGGAAGCTCCCTCGTAGTTTTCTTCTTCTACCGCTTTCTCCAGTGCTTTCTTGAGAAGTGAATCCGGTAATCCCACGATAGGAAGTGCCACACTCATCACATCCTTGCGGAAAGGTGTAGTGAATTTCTGAAGCACCTCCATATTGGTAAAGATCTCCAGACCGGCAGTCACCGCCAGCAGGACAGCCTCATCCTGAGGAAGAGAATACGCTGATCCAGAAGTAGCATTCACCAGTTTTGCCTTAGGACCTATGTTTCCATTAGCCTCGAAAACTACGTGATAGGCTTGAGGACCCCGTTCACAAATCATTCTAGCCAACACATCTACCAGATGCGGATGCTTGACATCCTTATCAAGCTGACGAAACTTGATTTCATTAGCCATCGGCTTATCTGTTACAATGGAGAGTGCACGTTTCTCCTGGGCATCAGTAAGAGTGACAACACAAGCCTCCTCTGCATCAGGAATTGCAAAAGCTCCCTGATAAACTAATTTTATTTTTTCCATTTTCATTATCCTTTCTTTGGTCTAAACAATACGGCAAAGGCAACACCGACCACGAGTGCATAACCTGCGAAGATAAACCAGCAAGTCTGCCAATCGCCCATCAAATATCCATTCTCCCAATGACAATAATGGTTGATCACCTGTCCTGCAAGAATTGTGCCAACAGAGGCTCCCAAACCATTGGTCATCAGCATGAAAAGTCCCTGAGCAGAAGCACGCACCTTAGGCTCGCATTTCTGATCTACGAACAGTCCACCCGACACATTGAAGAAATCGAATGCCACACCATAGACGATACATGAGAGTATGAAGAGGGTTACGCCTGGGAAAGCAGGGTTACCCAATCCGAAGAATCCGAAGCGGAATACCCATGCAAACATAGCAATGAGCATCACAACCTTGATGCCATAGCGCTTGAGGAAGTATGGAATCAGGAGAATGCAGAGTGCCTCTGCCACCTGGGAGATAGAAACCAGGAGAGTGGCATTATTGGCTGCAAATGTATCCAGCATCGAAGGATCGCCCTTGAAACTGGTGATGAACGGAGTAGCATAACCATTGGTTACCTGCAGGCTCATACCCAGCAGACCCGAGAAGATGAAGAACATCGCCATCTCGCGGCTCTTGAAGAGCTTGAAGGAATCGAAGCCCCAGGTCTCCATCCAGCTGCGTGCCTCTTTCTTCACCAACGGGCACTGTGGCAGGCTGAAGCAGTAGAGGAAGAGGGCGATGCCCAATACTCCAGATACCAGGAACTGGAAGTGGGTATATTGGAACTTATGTGCATTTTCGGTAAAGAGGAACATAAACGAACCATTATCCCAGGTTGCACAGTTGACAATCCACATGGTAAGGATGAATCCTACGGTACCGAAGACGCGGATTGGAGGGAAATCCTTCACGGTATCAAGTCCATGATTCTTCAGAATGGTGAATGCCGAAGTATTTGACAACGCCAGCGTAGGCATATAGAAAGCTACGCTGAAGGTATAGATCGTCATGAAGACAGTCTCGTTAGGAGTAGCACTCGCCTCTCCCATCAGGAAAAGAGCTATCATCGACAAGCCGGCCAGGAGATGGCAATAGCCCAAGAGGCGTTGCGGCTGCACATACTTGTCAGCAACAATACCCATCAATGTAGGCATGAAGATAGAAACTATACCCTGGATGGTATAGAACCAGGAGATTTCAGCACCCATCCCAGCCTTGCCGAGATAGTTGCCCATAGATGTGAGATAGGCTCCCCAAACTGCGAACTCCAGAAAGTTCATCAGCGCCAAGCGAACTTTTAGATTCATTTTCTTATTATTATATTTCCTTATGGTTTTAATATTCTTTTTCTGTCTGCTGCGTCCTCCTTCTCAAGGGATACGCCATTGCAGATTATATCTTGCAAAGATACACAAAATCTCTTAAAGAACGCAGATTTTTTAAGATTATCCGCAAAAAAGCTAGTTTATTTAACAAATAATATGTAATTTTGCAGCCGAAATCAAAACAAAAGATAAAATGTTATTAAAGTTTTTCCTAACGTGTAATAAGATTGGCGCCTTTACGCTAGGTGGAGGCTACGCCATGATACCTATCATGGAGAGAGAATTCGTGGATAAGAACGGATGGATGGACAAACAGGAATTTATGGACATCATGGTGGTGGCTCAAACTACCCCGGGCATCTTCGCCATTGATATGGCGAGCCATATCGGCTACAAGATGAAGGGTATATGGGGTGGCATAGTGGGGGCTGTCGGCATCGCCCTGCCTTCTATCATCGCCATTCTCATCATCGCCATGTTCTTCCAGCAGTTTAAGGATAATTATTGGGTGGCGAAGTTCTTTGCGGGTGTTCGTCCGGCTGTGGTGGCGCTGATTGCGGCTCCTTGCTTCAAGATGGCAAAGACGGCGAACATCAACCGCTACAACATCTGGATTCCGTTTGTATGCTGTGCGCTGATTGCTGCATTCGGCATCTCGCCTATCTACATTATCATTGCTGCCGGCGTGCTTGGCTGGCTTTATGGCAAGTACAAGAAGCAAAGCTAATCATAAAGTTAAAAGTTCAACGCTAAAAGTTCAAAATTCAACGCTAAAAGTTCAAAGTAAGAAAAATGCTATTCCTGAAGTTATTTATCATATTTACCAAGATTGGTACATTTAATTTTGGTGGAGGATATGCGATGCTTTCGCTCATCCACAACGAAACCGTAGTAAAGAACCATTGGCTCACCAATGCCGAGTTTACGGATATCGTGGCTATCAGCCAATCTACTCCGGGCCCTATCGGCATCAACTGCGCCACATACGTGGGCTATACCGCCTGTCTTCATGCCGGTTATCCTACCTGGGCAGCCTGGGCGGGTTCCTTCCTGGCATCCCTCTCAATCATGTGGCTGCCATTCATCATCATGATTCTCATCAGCCGTTATCTGATGACTCACAAGGATTCCAAGATTGTGAAGGACATCTTCGCAGGTCTTCGCCCTGCCATCATCGGATTGATTGCTGCAGCAGCTGTGCTCTTGATGAATAAGGAGAATTTTGGATCGCCAACAGAAGATCCATTTGCTTTCGGTGCCAGCGTAGCATTGTTCCTGGGTGCATTCTATTTCACCAAAGCCAAAAAGGCAAATCCGATATTGCTGCTTTTCATCTGTGGAATCATCGGGTTGTTTATCTTCTAAACAACCCAAACACCTTCAAATAGGCACAAAAAAAAATTGATTGTCTCACGACAACCAATCTTTTATTAACCTTAATAATCTAATACCATGAAAAACATGCTGCAAAATTACAAATAATCCTGCAACTTACCATATTTTATTGTAAAAACCTACAAAGAATTAACTCTCTTTAAAGGATTTTCCATTCCATTTAAAGCTTCTTTGCAATTTTATTGCATTTACTGCCTTTTTATCATCAGCAGAAAGCAATGGCAAAGACAGGCGTACAACCAGCGAGTTTTCGTTCTGCAAAAGCAAGGCGCTCACCATTCTCGGTTCTATCATCGCCTTCAGTTCTGCAAAACGAGTTTCGCTCATCGTATCCGGTTTCTGGATAAGGCTTTCTGCCAAATCCTCCATTCGCTTGCCATCCAGGAGACGAGTGGCATCCATCTTCCTCCAATCCTGATTATAGAAATAGAGCTCACTCTCCTTCTCGGGACCAGCGAAAGTCTTGACTACGCAGAGCACGGAATCTCCGTTTTCCACAGGCAACTTTTTCATCTGCAAGGTAGAAGCCTTGGTCATACGGATCTGCACGAAGTCCTGGGTCAGCGTATCCATCACGCTCACCTCTTCCAGGAGATTCTTCACTTCAGCCTTCACTCCCATCTCCTGCAACTCAGCAAATTCGAGTCGCATATTCTTGTTGAGACAAGGCATTACTTCATCAGGCATCGAAACCAGCAGGTCCTTCATCGACTTGGCTTCCATGCCCAAGCTTGCCATCATCAGGCAAGCGCATAATATATATTTTATCTTCTTCATCACTACAATTCCTTAGACCACTTCTTTCCCCAAGGAGTAAAGAGCCAAATCAAAAATGCCGTAGCCGGAACTAAGCATATTGCGAAAGTTAAAGCCAATGTATTCATTTTTTGAAGCTTTTAAATTATTTACTAAATTTCGCAAGTAAGCCCCATACGCCCTGAAAGGGCAGAAGCTCCTAGCCCAGGGCAACACCCTGGGATAGATAATATAGAGATGGTAATTACGCCCTGTAAGGGCAAAAGCTTCCATACTGCAGCTATATTTTTAAAGCTTTTGCCCTTACAGGGCGCAGAGCTACAACAACTATTACCCAGGGCGCTGCCCTGGGCTAGGAGCTTCTGCCCTTTCAGGGCGTGCCGGGAAAATCAGGCTTCTACCCTTCCCCATCAGCTGGTAAACGTTGTTTTAAAACATAGCGATACTGCGGCATTTTTTATCCATTAGAGATTCTCCAAGAATTTCTTGCCCCATTTTGTATGAAGCCAAAGTGCTATAGCACCTGCAACGACCGTAATCGTCGCATAAATCATAACCAGTCCTTCCATATTTCTCTATTTTCCGACAAAAGTACAGAAAATAATTGTAATCTGCAAGTTTTTTCTTGTTTTTCTATCCTACAATCGCTAAAAAAACGAAAAAGAGGAAAGTGTTTCTGGCGAAACACTTCCCTCTCAAATTGTCTAATCTATTAATCGTACTTATCTTCTTCAGAAAAGATTTACTCCTCAACAGCAGCCTGCGCCGCAGCCAAACGTGCGATAGGCACGCGGAATGGAGAGCATGAAGCATAGTTCATACCAACCTTAGCGCAGAACTTAACAGATGATGGCTCACCACCATGCTCACCGCAGATACCTGTGCGGAGGTTAGGACGGGTAGCACGACCATTCTCTACAGCCATCTTGATGAGCTGACCAACACCCTCCTGGTCGAGAACCTGGAATGGGTCAACCTTCAAGATCTTCTTCTCCATGTATGCAGGGAGGAAGGAAGCGATGTCGTCACGAGAGTAACCGAAGGTCATCTGTGTCAAGTCGTTAGTACCGAATGAGAAGTACTGAGCCTCCTCTGCAATCTGACCTGCTGTAAGGGCAGCACGAGGAATCTCAATCATAGTACCAATCTCAAATTCTACCTCTACACCGTACTCAGCGAATACCTCCTTAGAAGTAGCTAGGATGATAGCCTTCTGCTGCTTGAGCTCCTGAACGGTACCGATGAGCGGAACCATGATTTCAGGACATGGGTTGTAACCTTCCTTCTTCAACTCGCAAGCTGCACCGAGGATGGCACGAGTCTGCATAGCTGTAATCTCTGGGAATGTGATACCGAGACGGCAACCACGATGACCGAGCATAGGGTTGTTCTCTGCCAGAGAGTTCACACGCTTCTTGATTTCCTCTATGCTTACGCCCATTTCCTTAGCCATGGTCTCCTGACCAGCCTTATCGTGAGGTACGAACTCGTGGAGAGGTGGGTCGAGCAAGCGGATGTTCACGTGGCAGCCATCCATAGCCTTGAGGATGCCGTAGAAGTCAGCCTTCTGATATGGGAGGAGCTTGGAAAGAGCCTTCTCACGACCCTCAACAGAGTCAGCCAGAATCATCTCACGCATCGCAACAATCTTCTGATCATCGAAGAACATGTGCTCTGTACGTGTCAGACCGATACCCTTGGCACCGAATGCACGAGCTACCTCAGCATCGTGTGGAGTATCTGCATTGGTACGGATCTCCATCTTTGTATATTTGTCGCAGAGATCCATCAGCTCCTTGAAGTCGCCTGAAAGCTCTGCAGCCTTTGTCTCAATCTGTCCTGCATAAACCTGACCAGTAGTGCCGTTCAGAGAGATGTAATCACCCTCCTTGTAAACTACGCCCTCAATCTCAACAGTCTTTGACTTGTAATCAACATTGATAGAGCCAGCACCAGATACACAGCACTTACCCATACCACGAGCTACAACGGCAGCGTGAGAAGTCATACCACCACGAGCGGTAAGGATACCCTCGGCAGCTGACATACCAGCGAGGTCTTCAGGAGAAGTCTCGATACGAACCATGATGACCTTCTTGCCGTCCTCATGCCACTCCTGAGCATCGTCTGCATGGAATACAATCTGACCGCAGGCAGCACCTGGAGATGCAGGGAGGCCCTGTGTGATGACCTTAGCCTTAGAGAGAGCCAGCTTATCGAATACCGGGTGCAAAAGCTCATCAAGCTTCTGAGGCTCACAGCGGAGGATAGCAGTCTTCTCGTCGATCATACCTTCGTGGAGGAGGTCCATAGCAATCTTCACCATAGCGGTACCTGTACGCTTACCGTTACGTGTCTGGAGGAACCAGAGCTTGCCTTCCTGTACGGTGAACTCCATGTCCTGCATATCGTGATAGTGGTGCTCCAACTTATCCTGGAGAGCGTCGAGCTCCTTGTAAAGCTCAGGCATAGCCTCTTCCATAGAAGGATACTTCGCAACGCGCTCCTCCTCAGAGATGCCAGCACGCTCAGCCCAGCGCTGAGAACCGATCTTTGTAATCTGCTGTGGTGTACGGATACCAGCTACTACGTCCTCACCCTGTGCATTGATAAGATACTCACCATTGAAGAGGTTTTCACCATTACCTGCGTCACGAGAGAAGCAAACACCAGTAGCAGAAGTTTCACCCATGTTACCGAATACCATCGCCATCACTGAAACTGCAGTACCCCACTCATCAGGAATACCTTCCATCTTACGGTAGAGGATAGCGCGCTCGTTCATCCATGAACGGAACACGGCGCAGATAGCACCCCAGAGCTGATCGATTGGGTTAGTAGGGAAATCCTGGCCCGTCTGCTCCTTGATAGCAGCCTTGAAGAGCTCAACGAGCTTCTTGAGCGACTCTACAGAGAGGTCCTTGTCGAGAGTAACTCCCTGCTCTTCCTTCACCTTTTCGATGATAGCCTCGAATGGGTCGATATCTTCCTTGTTAACTGGCTTAAGACCCATAACAACATCACCATACATCTGTACGAAACGACGATATGAATCGTAAACGAAATGAGGATTACCGGTCTTCTTGACCATACCCTCAGCCACCTCATCATTCAAACCAAGGTTGAGGATTGTATCCATCATACCTGGCATAGAAGCGCGAGCACCTGAACGTACTGAAACGAGGAGAGGATTCTCTACGGAACCGAACTTGCTGTTCATCAATGCCTCTGTATGAGCCACGGCAGCCATTACCTCGTCCTGAAGGAGCTCCTTGATTTTCTCCTCACCCACCTCATAATACTCGTTACAAGTATCAGTTGTAATGGTGAAACCTGGAGGTACAGGTACACCAATAAGGTTCATCTCGGCGAGGTTTGCACCCTTACCGCCAAGAACTTCACGCATCTTCGCATTTCCTTCGGCTTGTCCATTACCGAATGTATAAACTCTTTTTTCGTTCATTTTGTTATAGGTTCAAAAATTTTATATAATTCTAGTTATTATCAAATTGTTTTGATGATGCAAATATACTACATTATTTTGAAACCACCAAACTTTTATACTCTTTTTTGCTATCCCGAGATTACATTTTAAACTGTTGTCGCACACACGGGACTATTTTTAACAATCTACTATCAATACGCAACGATTGAGAGGAATTTATAAGTTGACAAAGAAAGAGATTCTGACAGTTTGAGAGGCTGAGTTCCCCTCAAGGCCCCCTTTTTGCTACGTCGCAATGCGGGAATTATTACGTCGGGACGCAGGAATTGCTACGTCGCGACGTAGGAAAATGGGCACTGGGAGAGGAAAGGGACAGGCGATTCCATCGCCTGGAACTGGGGCTCAGAGGGGACAGCGGGAGAAAGCATGGGTGAAGATTCAAAAAGAGCAAAAGGTCAAAAGTCACATTTGACAAAAGTGAAAAAGTGAAAGTGAAAAGGTGAATGTGGTGAATGGTGAATTGGGTGAATCTGCTGAAAGTGTAAATGTGAATGCAAAATGAATTCTTATAATAAGGATTAAAAATCCATATAATAATGTACGCGCGTAAGTACTACCTTATTATATATAGAAGAAATCTTCTACCTGAATATTCAAGAACCAGTCAGCAACAATATTCAAGAGCCAGTCAGCAACCCATCGTCTTTTTATGTAAAGTCACTTTTGACCTTTTGACCTTTTTGCCATTCGCTGCATACATCATATTCATCAAATTCACCCCGTTCACCATTCACCTCGTTCACCATTCACTTTTTCACTTTCACTTTTTCACCTTTTTCTCTCCATTTTCTCTCCTTTTCCTTTCCCTTTCCCCTTCTATCTCCCCCACCATTCATTCCTCTCTACCTCACAACATCCGGGACAAAGACTGAAAAAAAACGGGACAACTCTTTCGTTTCTCGCAAAAATGTATTAACTTTGCAGCCATAAAAAAACAAATTTGAATTATGGCAAGAAAACGTAAACCATTACCTCTCTTGGAGAACATCACCATCGAGGCCGTAGCAGCCGAGGGTAAGTGCATCACTCGCGTAGATGACCTGGTCATCTTCGTGCCTTTCTGCGTGCCTGGCGATGTTGTAGATTTGCAGGTAGTTAAGAAAAAACATAAGTATTGCGAGGCGAAGGTAGTTCGCTTCATCAAGAAGAGCTACGTAAGACAGGAGCCTATGTGCGAGCACTTCGGTATCTGTGGCGGTTGCAAATGGCAGAACCTCCCTTACGAGGAACAGATCAAGGCGAAACAGAAGCAGGTGGAAGACCAGCTCACCCGCATCGGCAAGATCGAGCTCCCTGAGTTTCGCCCGATCATGGGCAGCGTGAAGACACAGGAGTACCGTAACAAGATTGAGTTCGGATGCAGCAACAAGCGCTGGTTTACTTCAGAAGAGTTGGCTCAACTTCCTCAGAAAGAGGATGATACCGTAACTTCACTCAAGGAGCGTCACGCACAGAATGCCATCGGCTTCCATATCACCGGTGCCTTCGACAAGATTTATCCTATCAAGAAGTGCTGGCTGATGGATGACCTCTGCAACGAAATCCGCAACTTCGTCTTCGAATACGCAGACTCTCACAACTATAACTTCTACGATCTTCGCGAGCAGCATGGATTGCTCCGCGACATGATGATCCGCAATTCGAACACAGGCGAGTGGATGCTCGTATTCCAGTTCCACTATGATGAGGAGGGTGATGAGCAGAGAGCCTTGGAGCTGATGCAGCAGGTGGCTGACAAGTTTCCTCAGATTACGTCACTCATGTACGTGGACAACCAGAAGGGCAACGATACCATCAACGACCTGGAGCTCAGCCTCTTCAAGGGCAACGACCACATCTTCGAGCTGATGGAGGATTTGAAGTTCAAGGTGGGTCCAAAGAGTTTCTATCAGACCAACACCGAGCAGGCTTACCACCTCTACTGCGTGGCTCGCGAGTTTGCCAACCTCACCGGCAACGAGCTGGTTTATGACCTCTACACCGGTACCGGAACCATCGCCAACTTCGTGGCTCACAAGGCAAAGAAGGTAATCGGTATCGAGTACGTACCAGAGGCCATAGAGGATGCAAAGGTGAATTCTCAGGTAAACAACATTGAGAACACCCTCTTCTATGCAGGCGATATGAAGGATATTCTGACCAACGAATTCATCGCCCAGCACGGTCGTCCAGACGTCATCATCACCGACCCTCCACGTGCCGGTATGCACCCTGATGTAGTGAACGTGATTCTGAACGCAGCACCTAACCGCATCGTATATGTAAGCTGCAACCCAGCTACCCAGGCTCGCGACCTGCAGTTGATGGACGACCACTACAAGGTGGCTGCCGTTCAGCCGGTAGATATGTTCCCTCATACTCCTCACGTAGAGAACGTGGTTTTGCTCGAGAAGCGCAGAGATGCTGAAATCAAGCAGAAGAAGAAGGAGCGCAGAGAGCGAGAAAAGGCGATAGCTGAAGCCAAGGCTGCCAAGGAGGCTGAAAAGCTTGCATTGGAAGCTGCTAAAGCGGAAGACTTGACTGCAGAGGAGATTGCTGCTAAAGCGAAAGACCTCTCAGCAGAGGAACTTGCTGCAAAGAAATAAACCTAAAAACAAAATAGAAATAAGATGAAAAAAGGTATCATCCTGGCGCTCATGGCTTTGACGGCAGTCTCAGCCAGCGCCCAAAAGAAGCAGACCATCGAATTGCCTTCATGGTTGAGCAATGTGAAATTGTCGGGATATGGCATGACCCAGTACCAGTATAGTGGACAGAAGAACGCTGAGTCCAACTCGTTCAACATCCGAATGGGCCGTATCGCCTTGGAGGGTCGCATTGCAGACGACTTCTACTGGAAGACTCAGATTCAGTTTAACGGCAACACCTCCAACCTGGGGGCCAGCCCAAGAATGGTGGATCTGTTTGCCGAATGGCAGAAGTACGACTATTTCAAGGTGAAGATTGGTCAGTTCAAGAACCCATTTACCTTCGAGAATCCGATGCATCCTATCGACCAGGGCTTCATGGGATATTCACAGAACGTGAGCAAGTTGGCGGGTTTCAGCGACCGTGCCGGAGAGCACGCTTCCAACGGTCGTGACATCGGTTTGCAGCTCCAGGGTGACTTCCTCAAGAATGCCAACGGCCGCAACCTGCTGCATTATCAGATTGGTGTATTCAACGGACAGGGAATCAACACCAAGGACGTTGATAATCAGAAGAATGTGATTGGTGGTGTATGGGTAATGCCAGTAAGCGGCATGCGTATCGGTGCCTTCGGATGGACGGGTTCTTATGCGAGAAAGGGAAACTGGACGGAAATCGTAGCCGACCCAACCTCTAGCGTAACTCCTGGTGCTACCAAAGAGATTACTCATACCAACGAGGTTCGCAGTCTGAACCAGAACCGCTACGCCTTCTCTTTCGAATACAAAAAAGACGGATGGACTGTTCGTTCTGAGTACATCCACTCTACCGGCAAGGCATTTGCCAAGAGCATCACCAATTTCAACGATGCCAACGCCAAAGACTGCAATCTTAATGAAAAGATTGGCGATAAGGCACAGGGTGTATATGGCTTGGTTATTGCCCCATTGGCACAGCTGCCAAAGAACAGTCGAATCGATATCAAGGCGCGTTACGATATGTATCAGCCTAACGGCAAGAACAACATGCAGAAGACCCAGTATGAGGCAGGTTTGAACTTCCACATCGGCAAGCGAATCAGCATCCTCACCGAGTATGCATTGGTGAATGACAAGACCCTCGCCAAGCACAATTACTCCATGGCAGACGCAGAGTTCTGCTTCCGCTTCTAACAGATATGATAAAGGCTCGTTCCAGTGATTACAGGAACGAGCCTTTATCATATATATGCTCAATCTCTTGCTAGAAAGAGTAAGAGAATCCGATAGACATGAACTCCTTAAACTGCCAATAGCTCTGATCATCCTTACGCTGCGCTCCATCATCGAAACGAGGATAGAGGAAGATATTAGATGAAATATAACGATTGAACTGGAAGGTAATCGTATTTTCCCATTCTATCTCAGCACGCTTGTAAGTAGTATATGCCCAGAGACGGGTCTTCCACTTCAGGTTCTCCATCAGCTGCCACGACAGATCGAAGATACACTCAGAACCGTAATCGGTCATACCATGCTGTCCCTCCTTCAAACCATATCTTGTAGCAAGATCCTCACGGCCCACATACTTCCAGTTGAATGCCAGAGGAGCCAGATGGGCACTACCCTTCAGCCTGTGATTCAACCAATCTACCGTATAATCCATACCGACAGAGATATTCAGATTGAATGGTGAGAAGAAATCGGAATAAACCTTCTTGTCATTACTCTTGTAACCATGGGCAAACTGCGTCTGCGCCACCATCTGGATGGTATAATACCATTTTCTGGATGCCTGAAGACCCAACTTGCTGGTGTATCGGATCAAGTCGTCGGATGTCTTGAGCGAATGCACCGAGTCTCCCTTGGAAGTCTGGTAGCCCAATCGCATCTCCAGCTTATTCTCCCACTTCACCTTCTGCTTGTTGTTGTAGTTCGCCATCATCGTTACACGTCCCAACAGAGAGTAGTTGCTCTCACCACCTTTATACCAGTTGTCAGACACATAGTTTTGCAGGAACTGCAGATAGTAATCACCTCCGAAAGTCCAAAAGTTAGGCTTGAAGATTACAATGTCCGATGGCGCAGTTTCCGGTTCGAAGACCTTAGGCGCCACCTCTTCTATGATGTCGCGCTTCGGCTTTCTGGCTTTAGAATCCGCCACAATCGGAGCGCCCACCTCTTTCAGGTGTTGCTGCGTAGTCTTCACCAGGTCTGGTCGGCTGAGATAAACATCCATCAAGGTCTTATCGAGCATCACGCCAAGCGAATCGCCTACCCCTCCATCAGGACGGAGGCGCAGGAAATGATTGGCAGGTGAACGATAATACGTGAGTGGAGTGAAGAGCATGGCATATCGGGAATCATCCGAAGACATCTCAGTAGAGTCGATACGCTCCCTGATGTGAGCCAGCGAGTCCACATAACTCTCCACCATCGATGGAGTTTTCACCACCACATTATGCCTGCGGGAACGTTGGGCATATGCCGTCACTGCACCCGCAACCAAAGCTAAAATGAGTAATCCAAATCTTATTTTCATTCCTTCATATACTAATTTGGGCACAAAGGTAACAAAATAATTCTAAATTCAACGCCATTCTTTACAAATATTTTGGCTAATTCATAATTTTATAGTAACTTTGCACCCAAATAATTCTAATTTAAATTATAAACATCGTGGCTGATACAAAGTACATCTTCGTTACCGGTGGTGTGGTTTCTTCTTTGGGTAAAGGAATCATATCTTCATCCATCGGTAAACTTCTTCAAGCAAGAGGCTACAACATTACTATCCAAAAGTTTGACCCATACATCAACATCGACCCGGGTACACTGAACCCGTACGAGCATGGTGAGTGCTACGTAACGGTAGATGGTATGGAGACCGACCTCGACCTCGGACACTACGAGCGATTCACCGGTATTCAGACTACGAAAGCGAATTCTCTCACCACTGGTCGTATCTACAAGGCAGTCATTGACAAGGAACGTCGTGGCGATTATCTTGGCAAAACCATCCAGGTGGTGCCTCACATCACCGACGAGATCAAGCGTAACGTAAAGCTGCTCGGCAAGAAGTATCACTATGACTTCGTTATTACCGAAATTGGCGGAACCATCGGCGACATCGAGAGTGCCCCATACATGGAAGCTATCCGACAGCTGAAATGGGAGCTGGGCAAGAACGCAGTCAATGTGCACCTTACCTATGTGCCTTATCTCAAGGCAGCAGGCGAGTTGAAGACAAAGCCTACCCAGCACTCCGTGAAGGAACTGCAGAGCGTAGGTATTCAGCCAGATGTTCTGATTCTCCGCACCGAGAAGCATCTCGAAGAGGGAATCCTGAAGAAGGTGGCAAGCTTCTGTAACGTGGATATTGACTGCGTAATCCAGAGCGAAGACCTTCCTAGCATCTACGAGGTACCTGTAAACATGCAGAATCAGGGTCTCGATACCGCAATCCTCCGCAAAATGGGAGAGCCTATCGGCGAGAAGCCTGCGCTGGGTCCATGGAAAACTTTCCTCGACCGCAGAAACAAGGCCACCGAGACGGTGAACATCGGTCTCGTAGGAAAATACGACCTGCAGGATGCCTACAAGAGCATCCGCGAGAGTCTCTCGCATGCCGGCACCTACAATGACTACAAGGTGAACATTACATTCATCAACTCAGAATATCTCACAGATGAGAACGTGGCTGAACAGCTGAAGGGTCAGGACGGCATCGTCATCTGTCCAGGATTCGGCCAGCGCGGCATCGAGGGCAAGATCATCGCTGCCCACTATACCCGCACCCACGACATCCCTACCTTCGGCATCTGCCTGGGTATGCAGATGATCGTCATCGAATTCGCCCGCAACGTATTGGGCTACAAGGATGCCAACTCGCGTGAGATGAATGAGAAGACTCCACACAATGTCATCGACATTATGGAGGAGCAGAAAAACATATCAAACATGGGTGGAACCATGCGACTCGGCGCCTACGAATGCGTACTGAGACAAGGCAGTCGCGCGTTCAATATTTATAAGAAGGAGCATATCCAGGAGCGCCATCGCCATCGCTATGAGTTCAACAACGAATTCCAGAAGGAATTCGAGAAGCACGGCATGATGTGCGTAGGCCGCAATCCGGAAAGCGACCTGGTAGAGGTAGTTGAAATCCCGGGCTTGAAGTGGTACATCGGAACACAGTATCATCCAGAGTACCAGAGCACGGTATTGAAGCCGCACCCATTGTTTGTTGACTTTGTAAAGACAGCCATCGCTAACAAGAAATAGCGCAGGCTGGCTTTAGGCAGCAGAATGGCACAGCATTTGCTGTCTTCTCAGAGAAAATAAAACAATAAAAATAATAATGAATAAGAACAACATTATCGGTTTCCTCCTGATTGCCGTAGTGCTGATAGGCTTTAGCTGGTACAACCAGCCATCAGCCGAAGAGCAGAGAGCGGCATTCGTTCAGGACTCCATCGCCAAGGCGAAGCACGCCGAGATGGAAAAAGCCAGCAAGACTGCCGCTGTTAAGCGCCAGGCGGATGCTAAGGCTAAAATTGAGGCAGACTCTACAGCCCTTTTCTATTCGGCGCTGAAGGGTCAGGCTCAGAAAGTAGTTTTGAAAAACGAGAAGGTTGAGTTGACTCTCAACACCAAGGGTGGTACTGTCGAGAAGGCAGTCATCAAGGGATATGTGGGTCATAACCTCAAAGTGAAAGATGGTTCTGCCGACCAGAAGGACGTTACACTCTTCGACGGCAACGACCAGAGCCTCAAGTTCATGCTCGAGGCGAAGGAGGCCAACATCATCACCAGCGATCTCTATTTCACACCATCCAACGTGACCGACAAGTCTGTCACCATGACTGCTGTGGCTGGTCCAGGCAAGACCCTCAGCATGACCTATACCCTCGGTGACGACTATATGCTCCACATGAGCCTGCAGGCTGAGGGAATGGCTGGTCTGTTCTCACCTAGCTGCAACAAGATGAGCATCGACTGGAGCGACAAGGCGCGCCAGCAGGAGCGTGGCTTCATGTTCGAGAACCGCTACACCACCCTCACCTATCATGAGGCAGAGGGCGGCACCGACCACCTGAACGAGGGCAGCGAGAAAATCGACGAGAAAATTGAAGAGACTATCGACTGGGTATCTTTCAAGAACCAGTTCTTCTCAGCTATTATGGTAGCTAAGGACAACTTCGACAAGGATGCCTTCATGACCTCTATCCCTCAGGAAAAGGGTTCGGGCTACCTGAAGCAGTTCCAGGCTAAGATGAAGACTGCCTTCGACCCAACCGGCAAGAAGGCATCTGAGTTTGAGTTCTACTTCGGTCCTAACGACTTCCAGATTCTGAAGAATACAGAGAAGGAGAGCACCTTCGGCAAGGACCTGGAGTTCCAGAAGCTCGTTTATCTGGGATGGCCTATCATCCGCTGGATCAACCGTTTCTTCACACTCTACGTGTTCGACTGGTTGAGCAATGTATTCCCAATGGGTATCGTATTGATTCTCATCACATTGCTCCTCAAGCTCATCACCTACCCTATGGTGAAGAAGAGCTATATGAGTTCTGCCAAGATGCGTGTGCTGAAGCCAAAGCTCGAGGCAGCTACCGCTCAGTACAACAAGCCTGAGGACCAGATGCAGAAGCAGCAGGCGATGATGGCAGAATATGCCAAGTATGGTGTTAGTCCACTGTCTGGTTGCTTGCCAATGCTGATTCAGATGCCGGTTTGGGTTGCGATGTTCAACTTCGTGCCTAATGCCATCCAGCTTCGTGGTGAGAAGTTCTTGTGGATGAGCGACTTGAGCACCTTCGACCCAATCTTCGAGTGGAACACCAACATCTGGTTGATTGGCGACCACTTGAGTTTGACCTGTATTCTCTTCTGCGTAGCCAACCTGTTGTACTCATGGATGACGATGCGCCAGCAGCGTGACCAGATGGTAGGTCAGCAGGCAGAGCAGATGAAGATGATGCAGTGGATGATGTATCTCATGCCATTGATGTTCTTCTTCATGTTCAATGACTACTCAGCAGGTTTGAACTTCTACTACTTCATCTCATTGTTCTTCAGTGCCGCAATCATGTGGACCTTGCGCAAGACCACCAACGACGAGAAGCTCCTCGCCATTCTGGAGAAGCGCTATCAGGAGAACAAGAACAACCCTAAGAAGGCAAGCGGCCTCATGGCAAGAATGCAGGCCCTCCAGGAGTTGCAGCGCCAGCAGCAGGAAGAGATGATGCGTAAGCAGGCAGAACTGAACGAGAAAAAGAATAATCTCGGAAAATAATGGTTACTAGATAAATGAAAGCGTAATGATTACCGGCAAAGGTATTCGTTACGCTTTTTTATTTCCCAAAGGATATATTTCGCTTTTTTGATTATCCAAAGGATATATTTCGCTTTTTTGATTATCCAAAGGATATATTTCGCTTTTCTACCCCCGAAAAGGTATAATTTGTTAAATGATATTATAAATTATACCTTTTCGGGGGTATTTTCATTTTTTATTCGTATATTTGTCCCCGAAAGGGTATAATATAGTATTACAACCTGTATCATTTTACCCGAAAGGGTATAAAACAAATAAAATATGAGCAATACATTATCATCATACGTCAAGGAGATGCGCAAGCAATTCGGATTGACCCAGGTAGATCTGGCGGCGAAATCGGGCGTAGGCCTCAGATTCGTAAGAGAACTGGAACAGGGAAAGGAAACGCTGCGACTCGACAAAGTAAACCAAGTCCTCCTTTTGTTCGGCCAGGAAATCGGTCCCGTTCCCATCAGAAAAGAATAAAAATAGAATTTTATGAAACAAGGAAAGATTTATCTCTACGACCAATACGTAGGCCTGCTGACGGAAGACGAAACGGGCTTTACCTTTGCCTACGATGCAGATTATCTGGCATCGGATGGCGCCGAAGCCGTGAGCCTCACACTCCCGTTATCCGACGAGCCCTACCACGACACCGTTTTGTTTCCCTTCTTCGATGGATTAATCCCCGAAGGATGGCTGCTGAATATCGCAGAAAGCAGTTGGAAAATCAACCAACGGGATAGAATGTCGCTCCTCCTTGCCTGCTGCAAGGATTGCATCGGAGCCGTCAGCGTCATCCCCGCAGAAGAACCTCCTGTAGAAGAAACGAACAGTTAAATTGTAGAAGGAACGAACAGCCCAGCTGTAGAAGAAACGAACAGTTCAGATGCAGAAGGAACAAACGCTTCACCTCAAAACTAGAAAGGAAAAAGAAATATGGAGAAATGTCTATATTGCTATAAACCACTCAAGCCAGGGCAGATAGATTACCACCCCGCTTGCGCCCGAAAACTCTTCGGCACCAAGGAAGCCCCTGTCCTACCCTATATTAGAAAGGAAATAGGCGACCTGGCTAAACAGGTAGTGCGTGCACAAACCACCCTCACCGGTGTACAGGCAAAGCTCTCGCTCGATATCAACCCAGGCGGAAAGAACGAACCAGACCGATTTACGATCGTAGGACTCTGGGGAAAATACATCCTGAAGCCACAGACCGATCGCTATCGCTGTCTTCCGGAAATCGAAGATCTCACGATGCATCTCGCCGAAGCCGCAAAAATCGCCGTGGTTCCGCATGGTCTGATCCGCTTTGCCGATGGCGAACTCTGCTACATCACCCGGAGAATAGATCGACTTGACGATGGAACCAAAGTACCGATGGAAGATATGTGCCAGCTATCCGAGCGCCTTACCGAATACAAATACAAAGGTTCCTACGAACAGGTTGCCAAACTTATCAAAAAGTATTCCTCCTTCTCACAGCTCGACCTCGTGAACTATTGGGAGGTTGTCATCTTTTCGTGGATTACCGGCAACGCAGATATGCACCTCAAGAACTTCTCGCTCTACAACAACCGCCAGTTGGGCTATGGCTTAACCCCAGCCTACGACCTTCTCTGCACCAAGATTGTAATGCCGGAAGATACAGAAGAACTCGCTCTGACACTGAATGGAAGAAAGCGAAAGATTCTGAAATCAGATTTCATCAAGGTGATGACAGCATCAGGACTCAACGAGAAAGTAATCAACAACATCGCCAAGAAGTTCCGCCGCTCCATCGTGAAATGGCTCGACCTTATAGAAGCCTCCTTTCTGCCGGATAGTATGAAGAAGGAATATAAAAAACTGATACTCAGCCGAGTCATGGCATTAAGATAAATTGTTTCTGCCAAGCAGAACAAACAAGAAAAAAACAAAAAAAGCAAGAATAGTATAAACAAAACAAGATATGAAAAAAATACTCTTATCACTTTTAGCAGCTGTTGGCTTATCAACCACCGGCTGCTCAGCACAGGCTGGCCAATCATTAAAGTCAGCTCCATCTGACGGCATCGTCATATTGACTCCTCAAGCCTTTATCGACCAGGCAAAGGCAGATACCACCAGCTTCCTTCTCGATGTCCGCACTTCCAAAGAATACGCAGAAGGTCATCTGGCTGGCGCCCACCAATTGGATTACCTCAACCCCGAGGCTTTCGATGCCGGCATCAAGCAGCTGGATAAATCCCGCACCTATTATATTTATTGCAGAAGCGGAAAGCGAAGCCATGGTGCATGCCTGAAAATGAAGAAGCAAGGCTTTAAGGTCTATGATATGGAAGGGGGAATCCTCAACTGGACAAAGCTCGGAATGCCTGTGGAAAGATAAAAATTACCCCCGAAAAGGTATAATTAATCAAACCTCGCGATTAACTATACCCCTTCGGGGGTATTTTAATTTATCCGAATCTATTTCTTCAACAGAATCCAATCTGAATTTACTTCTTCAACACCGGCTCGCAGGTGATGCTGACACCAAGCTTCTTGAAAATCTTCTGATCCACATCACTCAGCATCACGGTGCAATGAGCCTGGCAGCCACGGAGCTTTGGCAACTGCTCCAAAGCTTTCTTGCAGTTATCATCATTCTCTGAGAGAACAGAGAGGGCTACAAGAACCTCATCGGTATGAAGACGAGGATTATGACCGCCGAGATAATTAATCTTGGTATGCTGGATAGGCTCAATCATCGACTGAGGAATCAACTTCAACTCGTGGTCGATACCAGCCAGATGCTTGGTTACATTCAAGATCAATGCCGCACTGCACCCCAGCAACTCACTGCTGTGACCGCAGATAATCGTTCCATCCTCCAATTCAATCGCAGCAGAAGTATGACCCGTCGCCTTCTTGTGTTCCTTAGCCGCTACAGTCACCTTGCGATAAGCCGTGGTAATATTAGCCTGCTTGAAGAGCATCTGAATCTTGCTGATCTCCGCCTCGTTGCACGCACCGGCAGCCAACTTGTTGGTAGCCGCATAATAACGGCGGATGATTTCATCCTTGGATGCCTCGCAGCAAGCCTCATCATCAGAGATGCAGAAGCCCACCATATTCACACCCATATCGGTAGGTGACTTATAAGGATTGCTTCCGTAGATACCCTCGAACAGGGCATTGAGCACAGGATAAATCTCTACGTCACGGTTGTAATTGATGGCAATCTTATTGTAAGCTTCCAGATGGAATGGGTCGATCATGTTCACATCGTTGAGATCGGCAGTAGCTGCCTCGTAAGCGATGTTCACCGGATGCTTCAATGGGAGATTCCATACAGGGAATGTCTCGAACTTAGCATAGCCTGCACGCACACCACGCTTGTTCTCGTTATAAAGCTGGCTCAGGCAGACAGCCATCTTACCGCTACCAGGACCCGGAGCAGTAACAATCACCAGCGGACGCTCAGTCTCTACATAATCATTCTTGCCAAAACCCTCATCAGAAGCAATGAGATCTACATCGTGAGGATAACCCTCGATGAGATAATGGCAGTAAGTCTTGATACCCTCACGCTCCAAGCGCTGCTTGAAGGCGATGGCTGCAGGCTGACCATTAAAATGAGTAATAACAACAGAACCCACCATAAAACCACGGTTTTGGAATTCACCACGCAGGCGAAGCACATCCTCATCGTAAGTGATACCCAGATCGGCACGCTTCTTGTTCTTCTCAATATCGGCAGCACTGATCACGATAACAATCTCGATGCTATCGCTAATCTTCTGAAACATGCGCAGCTTACTATCTGGCTGGAAACCTGGCAAAACGCGGCTGGCGTGATGGTCATCGAAAAGCTTACCTCCCAATTCGAGATAAAGCTTTCCATCAAACTGTGAGATTCTCTCCTTGATATGTTCGGACTGAATCTTCAGATACTTCTCGTTGTCAAATCCTATTTTCATTGTGTTTTATATATTTTGCGGTGCAAAATTACAAAAAAAGTATCGTACTAACAAATCTTTTATCCGAAAAAATAAAAGAGAACTGCTACATATAGGCATCCAGCAACATCTCACCCCCTACCAGGAAAGCAAAGACAAGAAAGATAAATATATACAACTGCTCCTTGAGGACAAAATCCAAGACATGAAAATGCTTGTTGTCATACTCCTCAAGATAGTTTTTATAATCCATCCACATCAGGGAAAAAGCCCCCAATGCAATGGATAATATAATACATACACCTACTATATCGGCTAGACCAGTCGATTGAAATAAAGAAAAGCCTGTCATTTTGCTGTTCATTTAAAAGTTAATAAGAATCATTATCATCTACTAGTATTTAGCGATGCAAAGATAATGAAAATCTTATAACCAGACAGTTTCATTGCTCAAGAAAATAGTTTCATTCCTATCAAATAGGTGTTTCATTGGTAGGAATGAAACTGTTTTTCGCAGTATTCTACCGATTTTTCCGTACAGAATCTCTCCATTGTCCTGGCGTAAATCCCGTTTTAGCCTTGAAGATCTTATAGAGATGGGCATGAGATGAGAAGCCGCATTCTGAAGAAATGGTATCATTGCTGTATCTGCATTCTTCCAGCAGCATACGCTGTGCCTCCTTGAAACGGATATCGCTGAGCCAGATTCTGAAACTGCTCTTCAGATAGTTCTCGAAATACAGGCTCAATTCATTGCGAGGAATGCCCAACTTAACAGAAAGCATCGGCATATTTACCGTACTGTCTCTGTAGCCACCCTTGTCACACCAGCTGGTAAGCATCGATTCTATGATAGAGATTTTCTCTGAGGACAATCCCACCTCATCACTCACTTCCAGCACTTCAAGAGGTTCATCGGCAGTTTCCTGCTCCAGTCTCACCTCCGCAGGAATCATATTATAACCATATCCCAGGAAAGTAATAGTAAAGAAAATCAAAGAAAAAAGAATCAGGGGCGCCACACAATAAAGAAACGGACGATAGCAGATAGCACCTACCAACGCCAAAATCAAAAATCCCACCATACCATAACTGGCATAGGCATATCTATCAAAAGGAAGCAAATCTTCCGTAGTGTTTTCCTCGATAATCTTTCGATGATATCGCATCTCGATAACCGTGGTATAAATGCAATATATGATGGTAACAGCAAACAATGCGAGCATCACGTACAGCCACTCGCCTATATGCATCCCCCTTGGAGTATCTTTGTATCCGAAAAAGAAACAAATCAAAATCAATGCATAACTCACACATCCCACCAAGACAAACTTCTTCCGCCCACTCCGATAGCAAATTAAATTATAGGTAGCATAGGAAATTATGAAAGAGATTGGAGTATAGAAGAGAACATTGACAACAGCTCCAATCGCATCGCCTTTAGCACGGAAACCATAAACCATTTGCAAGACAAAATGCCCTGCAAGTACAAACATAGAAAAAGCAAGGAGCCAACGAGACACCTCGTAACGATGGTTGGTCCAGCGAATCTGAAACCTAGACAAAACCAATATCAAGCCCAACATCGACACTATAATGCAGCAAGCAAACTGCACAAGAAACAATGTATTCATTTACTAAATATTTATATCTTTACTTATATTCCTGAAAATTTAGCATTGAAAGCTAAACTGTATCATTTCAGTTGCAAATATACGAAAAAAAGCGCATACTTTAGTAAAGAAAGAAGAATAATTTTGTTATCTCATTAATTTTCTGTAACTTTGCACAGAATATTTAGAAGATTGCAACAAATTATTAATAATATCTTAAAAATATGATTAAAGCGATGATTTTGGCTGCAGCAGCTCTCACCATGGGAGCAAATACAGCCGATGCACAGACTATGATTGAGAAAAACAACATCAAGGTGGAGAACCACCTGATGACCCCAGAAGCTCTCTGGGCGATGGGTAGAATCGGTGCCGCTGAAGCTTCGCCTAACGGCAAGCAGGTGGTTTACCAGGTAGGTTACTACAGTGTAAAGGAAAACAAGGGCCATCAGATGCTCTTCATCATGGATGCCAATGGCAAGAACCAGAAGGCATTGACCACTGATGCCAAGAGCGAGACTGATGCTGCCTGGATTCAGGGCGGGCAGAAGATTGCCTTCATCCGTTGCGGACAGCTCTGGAGCATGAATCCAGACGGTACTGGCAGAAAGCAGCTCACCAACGACGAATTGGGCATCCAGGGATTCCGCTTCTCTCCAGATGGCAAGAAGGTAATCCTCATCAAGGAGTTGCCTTATCACGGAACCATCAAGAAGAATCCTTCTGATCTTCCTCTGGCTACAGGTCGTCTCGTTACCGACATGAACTATCGCCACTGGGATCACTACGTAGAGAGTATCCTTCATCCTTTCGTGTCTGATGTTGCTGAGGATGGCACCATCAACGCCGGTGAGGATATCCTGAAGGATGAGCCTTTCGAGTGTCCTATGGCTCCATTCGGAGGCATCGAGCAGTTGGCTTGGAGTCCGGACTCCAAGACCATCGCCTACACCTGTCGCAAGAAGGAGGGCGTGCAATATGCCATCTCTACCGATTCAGACATCTACCTATATAATATAGGTACGCGCGAGACCAAGAACCTCTGCAAGGAGGCTGGTTATGTAGAGTCTAAGATTGATGCTACCAAGAGCATGAAGAACCAGGCTGTAAATGCACCTGAGAATCTGAAGAACAATCCTGGTTACGACATCAACCCTCAGTTCTCTGCCGACGGCAAGTACGTGGCTTGGCAGAGTATGGCTCGCGACGGATACGAGAGCGACCGCAACCGCCTCTGTGTCTATGAGCTTGCTACCGGCAAGAAGAACTATGTATCAGAGAAGTTCGACTCCAGCGTAGAGGGCTTCGTATGGAACAAGGACAACAAGAGCCTCACCTTCATCGGCGTATGGCACGGAACCCTGAACCTCTATCAGGCTAACTTCAAGGGCGAAGTAAAGCAGATTACCAACGAGTGGGCAGACTACGGAAGCATCGCTCTTGCCAACAACGGCAACAAGCTTCTCGCTACCAAGGCTAGCATGAGTCACCCTACCGATATCTACATCGTAACGCCAGGCAAGAATGCCAAGAGTACCAAGGTAGAACAGATTACCCGTGAGAACGACCACATCCTGAGCCAGTTGAACATGGGTAAGTGCGAACAGCGCTGGGTAAAGACCACCGACGGCAAGCAGATGCTGGTATGGATCATGTTGCCAGCTAACTTCGATGCCAACAAGAAGTACCCTACCCTTCTCTTCTGCGAGGGCGGTCCTCAGAGTCCGGTCAGCCAGTTCTGGAGCTATCGCTGGAACATTCAGATCATGGCAGCCAACGGTTACGTCATCGTATTGCCTAACCGCCGTGGTCTTCCAGGTTTCGGAAGTGCATGGAACGAGGAGATTTCAGGAGACTGGACTGGTCAGTGCATGAACGACTATCTTTCTGCCATCGACGATGCAGCCAACAATCTTCCATACGTAGATAAGGATCGTCTGGGCTGTGTAGGTGCCAGCTTTGGTGGTTTCTCTGTTTATTATCTTGCAGGTCATCACAACAAGCGTTTCAAGGCATTCCTTGCTCACGATGGCGCTTTCAACCTTGAGAGCATGTACACAGATACCGAGGAGGCTTGGTTCTCTAACTGGGAGTATGATGATGCTTACTGGAACAAGGATCAGAGTGCCAACGCCAAGAAGACATACGAGAACAGTCCTCACAAGTTTGTAGATAAATGGGATACTCCAATTCTCTGCATCCACGGCGAAAAGGATTACCGTATCAATGCCAACCAGGGCATGGGCGCCTTCAATGCCGCTCGTATGCGTGGCATCCCTGCCGAGCTTCTTATCTATCCTGACGAGAACCACTGGGTATTGAAGCCACAGAACGGCGTACTCTGGCAGCGCACCTTCTTCGGATGGTTAGACAAGTGGTTGAAGAAATAACATATAAAAAAGGCTTGCTTCGGAAATGAAGCAAGCCTTTTTTATATATGATATTTTTGATTTAGCTTACGCGATTCAACTTCTTGATGATAGAGAAGATGAAGAGGGCTGAAACCAGACAGATACCTGCAAGAACACCCCAGATGGCAATGAGGTTGAAGTTCTGACCCCACATGATGCCAGGAATCATAACCAACTGGTTACCGATGGCTGTTGCACCAAACCAGAGACCCATCATCAAACCAGCATACTTTGGAGGAGCTACCTTCGATACAAACGAAATACCGATTGGAGAAAGCAGAAGCTCTGCGAATGTAAGGATGAGATAGGTAGAGATGAGGAGGTTAGCACTTACACGTGTACCCTCTGTAGCAGGATCGCCCTGTGTCAAAGGAAGCTCCAGCCCCATAGAACCTACAGCCATCCATACGAAACCGAGAGCTGCAACGAGCATACCCAAACCAATCTTCTCAGGAGATGTAGGCTCCTTGCCAATCTTGTGAAGCCAAGAGAACAAAGCAACGCTCACTGGTGTCAATGCCACTACATAGCATGGGTTGAACTGCTGGAAGATAGGAGCCTCAACATCTACGGCACCTTCAAGGTTGCTGTACTTGTAGAAGAGGAAAGCGATGGCAGCAACAATGACACCGAGAGAGATGCCCTTACCCTTGCCAGTCTTGCTCTGTGCCAGACCGAAGCAACCGTAAACCACGAAGATGCAGGCTACAAGGTTGGTAACGTCGAATGCCATTGACTGCAAGCCCTCAGATGTCTTCTGAGTATAGTCGCGGGCAAAGAGTGTCAAGGTATTACCATTCTGGTGGAAAGCCATCCAGAAGAAGATAACCACAGCAAATACGAGACAGAGGCAGATGATGCGCTCCTTGGTCTCAGCCTTGGAAAGCTCATTAGTCTCCTTAACCGGAGTCTTGTCGTCCTTACCCTTGGTCTCAGAAGCAAGCACGTGCTTGTATGTAAAGCTGAAGGCATAGTAGATGGCGATACTAATGATAAGCGAAGCACATGCCACAGCGAATGCAAAATGGTATGAATCCTCTACAGATACACTCAGACTCTCCTGCGCCCACTTCATGATTTTAATGGCTGCTGTAGGAGCGAACATGGCGCCAATGTTGATAGCCATATAGAAGAGAGAGAAACCGGAATCACGGTTGCTGGCATACTGTGGCTCGTCGTAGAGACGACCTACCATCACCTGCAGGTTACCTTTGAACAAGCCGGTACCCAAAGCGATGAGGATAAGCGAAATGCCCATGGCAGCAATGGCAACGGTGTCCTTGCCAAGAGGAAGCGAAAGTACCAGGTAGCCGATGAACATAATGAAGATACCCGTGGTAACCATACGTCCAAAGCCAAACTTGTCGGCTGCGATACCGCCGATGATAGGGAGGAAATAAACCATCATCAGGAAGGTAGAGTAAATTGTACTTGCCAATCCGGTTTCAAAACCGAAGTTAGCCTGCAAATAGAGCAAGAACACTGCAAGCATGGTATAGTAACCGAAACGCTCACCCGTGTTAGCCAAAGCTAAGGCCCACAGACCTTTTGGTTGATTTTCAAACATAATTTTCTGTTATTTTATAATTTTATTATTTAGTTATTCTTTTCTCGCAAATTCTGTGCAAAGATACACAAATTATTCCATATTTCAAACTCAATGCCTAAAAATCGCTATATCAAATACCATTTTTATATTCAAAAACGTCTAAATTTCTAAAAAACAGACAAATAATGCAAAAGTTTTCCATTTCTATTACAACAAGATTGCGTTTTTTTTTGTACCTTTGCAGCCCGAAACCGTAAAGGTGGATTCCGACAGTATAAATATTGGATTAAAACAAAAAAGAAAGGTAAAAGGATATTTATGAGACAACTTAAGATTAGCAAGAGTATAACCAATCGTTCCAGTGAAGCACTCGACAAGTACTTGGTGGAGATTGGTAGAGAACCTATGGTCTCTATTGATGAGGAGATTGAGCTGGCCCAGAAGATTCGCAAAGGCGGTCGTGAGGGTGAGCGTGCCAAGGAAAAACTGGTCAAGGCAAACCTCCGATTCGTTGTATCTGTTGCTAAACAATACCAGCATCAGGGTTTGGGTCTGACAGACCTCATCGACGAGGGAAACATCGGTTTGGTAAAGGCTGCAGAGAAATTTGATGAAACTCGTGGTTTTAAGTTCATCTCATACGCAGTATGGTGGATTCGCCAGAGCATACTCCAGGCTATCGCTGAGCAGAGCCGTATCGTTCGCCTGCCTTTGAACCAGGTAGGTGCATTGAGCAAGATCAGCGCCGAAATCAGCAAGTTCGAGCAGGAAAACCAGCGCAAGCCTTCTGTTGCAGAGTTGGCACAGATTACCAAGATGGAGGAAAGCAAGATTGACCAGACCATCAAGGCAGACAACCACCACATGAGTATCGATGCTCCATTCGGTAGTGATGACGATGACAATGCGATGGTAGATGTGATGGCTTCAGGTGATGATAGCCGTACCGACAAGGGTGTTGACTTCGAGTCTATGGCGAGCGAGCTCCAGCGCGTATTGGCAACAGTATTGAAGGAACGCGAGCGCAAGATTCTCTGCTACTGCTATGGCATCGGTTGCCACGAGAAGGGATTGGAAGAAATCGGAAGCGAATTCAACCTCACCCGTGAGCGTGTACGCCAGATTCGCGAGAAGAGTATCATCAAGCTCCGTGAAAGCGGAAAGATCAAGATCTTGATGAAATACTTGGGATAATTCTGAAACAGAAACCAAGAATTAAGAAACAGACATTCTGAATTCTGAAACAGGAATTCAATCCATATCGAAGACGAGAGAAAAATAAATAAAGCTCAGTTGTGTTACCCACAACTGAAACAAAAAGGGCAATCAGCTGGTTCATCCCAATCTGATTGCCCTTTCTCTTTTTACACACACGCCCTGAACCAACGGTCACCGGCCGAAGGGAAAGGTAAAGGGCAAAAGCTCCTAGCCCAGGGCAACACCCTGGGTTGTCATAGGTGCTAACCTGTCGCCCTGAAAGGGCAAAAGCTTTATTAACAATTAATTGTTAACGAAGTTTCCGAACTTATCAATCAATCCGTTTACTCCGTCTCTCACCGCCTCGAAATATGGATACTCATCTCTCAGACAGATTTCATCATAAAGGAAATCAGCCACGATGGTATCCTTTCCGTCAGGCATCACGAGTCCCATCTTGCCATTCTTCTCTGCAATAACCGGCATGATGCTCAGGTCATCATTATAGATATAGCAAGTGCGGAGGAAATCATAGACAGGCTGAAGCATCACGTTGCCCTGATGATCTTTCATACCAAACTTGCCGTTTTCCTCGAAGACTTCATGGTAACGGATATACTTTTCCTTCAAGCGATGATAATAGAACACCATCTTACGCTTGTCGTTCACAAAGTCGAGCATATACTGGAAGGTATCACAGTAGTTAGCCACCGAACGGACGAGAATCATCTTCAGATCCAGTCCATCCAAAGCCTTGCGATTCAAATCAATATACTTGGCAATCGCCTTCTCTTTCTCTGTGACAGAGAGGCTCGCCAGCTTTTCTTCAAACTTAAGCATAGCTTGTTTGGTTCCCGACATACCCTTGATATATCGGTGAATCTGCCTGCTCATTTCAGAACAGATAAACTTGTCTATTTCCTGCTGCTCAATTGGGTCAGCATATTCCTTAATCAATGATTCAGGTGTAGCGTTCATGGTTATGTCCTTTCTTTTAGTTTATGGAGATTCCCCCCGTGAACTTGGAAGGGAAATCTCCTGTTAGTATTATTTCTTCACATTAGGCTGCTGTAATCCATAGCCCTTTCTCTTATCTTCCAACAAGAGGAGGAAGGAGATGACAATAGCAATCACACCAAAGGCTGCAAATATGGTCATTGTCTCTGTATAGTCGATGACACCATCGGCACCCGTGTTAGCCTGATTCACCTTACCGATCCATACTGGAATAAGAGCCAGTCCGATATTCTGGATATAGAAGATAAGGGCGTATGCAGTTCCTAAGAGTTTCATTGGGATAATCTTTGGTACAGAAGGCCACATAGCTGATGGTACCAAACCAAAAGCTACGCCAAGGATGAGCATCATTACGATGGCAAGCACCCATGAGTTGAGTGGAAGGGCAAATACTCCGTGTACCAGTGTCAGGAGGCAACTGCCGATAATCATCAGCGTGGCACCCTTGCCATACTTATCGTATATACTACCAAAGAACGGTGTAAGGAAGATAGTACCGAATGGCAACATCGCAGGAATCAGACCTGCCAAATTAGCATCGACACCATACTTGAAAATCATCAACTTGGTTGCAAACTTCAGGAATGGGAATACACCTGCATAGAACATCAGGCAAAGGAAAGCCACATACCAGAAACCTGTTGTCTTGAACAGACCACCCAAGTCTGAGAACTTGAAACCTTCTTCCGGCTCAGTAGCCACAGCTGCTGCAGAAGCATCCTCCTTCTTGTCCATCACACAATATACAAGATAAACAAGTACACCAGCACAAAGCAAAACTGCACCCAAAGCAATAGAAGCAGACACACCGCCCATTGCCTTTGCAAAAGGAAGAGAAAAGCCCAGGGCAGCGGCTGTTCCCAAACGGGCCGTAGCCACCTGCACTCCCATTGCCAGAGCCAACTCATGACCCGTAAACCATTTCACAATGACTTTGCTCACTGTGATACCGCATATCTCGCAGCCCACGCCATAGATGGCAAAGCCAAGTGCAGCTATCACTACCTGTGTACTGTAAGTACCGAAGAATGGTACTACTACCGAACCGCCAAACTCATGACCTACAGCATACCATTTCACCAAGGCTCCACCAAACATCAAAACAGTAGAGAGGACACCAGTGAAACGGATGCCAAACTTGTCGAGGATAAGACCACCGAAGAAGAGCAGCAGGAGGAACACATTGAAGTATCCGTAGGCTCCTGAGAAGAAGCCGTATTCATCCGAACTCCATCCGAGTCCGAGACCATTCTCAGCCCCCTTGGCTGCTGTCAAGAGAGGCTCCAGTGGAGACATTACATCTGTAAAAAAGTAACCGAACATCATCGTAACGCTCACGATGAAGAGGGCAGTCCAGCGAGCTGACTTCGAGTCGCTCAATTTCATCTGAATTTTTTCTGTTGTACTCATTTTATATTATTACTTATTTTTCCATAACCATCATCGGAAGTTACTTTCTCTTCACATTCTTCGTTCTTGAAATATCAAAGAGATAAGATACCTTGAACACGATCTGTCCGTAGTTACTTTTTCCGAAATAATCTCGTTTGGATGAACCATAGATATTACCCAGTCCATAATAGTAGCGAGCCTCTGCCTGAATGTGTCCCACTTTCGGGATGCTGTACTCTGCACCCAAACCCAGGGCGATACCATAATCCAGCTTATTCTCTACCGCCATCGTATCTTGTGCCACTACCATACTTACCCGGTCATTATCTGTCTTAGGCATATTCTTCACGTCGAAGTTGGTAGTCTGAGAATCGTTAAGGTAGAGTCCGAACTGCGGACCGGCATTCACGAAGATGTTCAAGCCTCTCTCTTCCCTACCCCAAGCCAAGTGAGCGAAAACAGGTACCTGGATATAATTGATGGTACGGCTGTAAGCCATCGGCTGCTTGGTTTCGGTGATGATGACAGGCTGGTTGTCGATGTCGAGAATATCCTCTTTCCATCCCACCTTGGCATAGTTGACCTCTGCATAGATGGAACAGATGGTCTTGAAGTACTTCTCGCAAGTATATTTCATCGAGAGTCCGGCAGTCATTCCTCCATGCTGTTTCTGCTGAACCTCCGGTTCGAATCCTACAGAGCTGAGCACATAGCCACCGTTGAATCCGATGGAAAAATCGTTGCGATGCTCACCTATCTGAGCCTGTGCCGAGAGTCCTCCCCAAAGGAGAAGTCCCATCAACAGCGCCCCTATCTTGACTTTATTCATTCTTTCTTTTCTTACTATAAACGATTAACTATAAAAAACTACCGGTCCTAGTAATTCACAGATTCAATCTGGTGATTGAAGGTATAGTGAATCAACTGGAAGTTCTTGTTCTTGTATCCACCCTTTGTCGTTTTCACGAAATGCAATGGAGTCTGCACTGGCTGATAGTTCACTTGCTGGCGTTCACCCGTAAACTCCTTGCCCTTCTTCTTGATACCCTGGATGAAGAACATACCATGATCATACCCCGTGATGGCGAAGCGAGGCTGCGCAATCATCATCGGCTGATGGAACCATCCCTCGTACGCCTTCTCCAGGTTCTGTGTTCTTTCGGCTACTGGATTGTAATAGAAGGTAGAAGGGATATAAGTATCGTACTTATAGAATCGCTCCAGATTGTACTTGGCGTACATCAACCACTCTGTATAGCCGAAGAGAGAGATAGATGCCCCCGGATACTTGCTGTCAAACTCATCCAATTTGTTGAGCACGGCTGTCAACTGTGGTGAACGGCCCGTATTCAGTATAACCACATTCTGCTTGCTTGGCTGGAATGCCTTGGCAAACTGGTCGATGCTTGAGCTCACATTGGTGATACTATAGTTGATGTTTCTCTTCTCCAACTCCTTGCGAAGTCCGAAAGTGAAAGCTCCCTTACGAGAAGTAGAATCATTGCAATCTACAAAGATTGGATGCACATTGGTAAATCTGTTCAGGAAAGCCTTGATGGTGCATTCGTTCAATGTTTCAGGACTCTGATAAACCTGGAAGATTTCCTTGTTGCGCTCCACATCGTCACCGCTGATGGAGAAAGGAATCACGAGCTTGATGCCATAGGTCTTACAGAAGCCGGCAAGCGGAGCCACCTGCTTGGTATAAAGCGGACCAAAGATGATATCACACGTATTGGCACCCTCCTGCAACAAGGTGGTACGGATATCAGCATCTATCGGCACATTCCATGCATGGACATCGGTAGAGATGCCCTTCTTCTTCAGATAATTGCAAGCCATCAGGAGTCCACGATAATACTCCACCATACGCTTGCCATCACCATCCACATCATGCAAAGGCAGCATCACGCCAATCTTCACCGCATCACTAGCCGCCACCTTCTGCTGAGCGGCAGCGGTTCCAGCTACAGCCGGTTTGCTGGAAGCAACAGCATTCTTATCCTCCTTCTGTGCCTTTTTAGGCGCATTAGGATTCTGCTGGTCACTGGCAAAAGGAATAAAGAGGGTAGTTCCCTTCTGAAGCATGTAACCTTCCTGCTTCATCTCAGGGTTTGCCTCCATCAGTTCCGGCAGACTCAATCCATACTTATTGGCAATACCAAAAATAGTATCCTTTTTCTTCACTGTGTAGATGTCACGCCATTTCGTTGTCTGAGCAAAGATACCAACACTGAGCATGAGCCCCACAATCATCAAGAAATATCTTATGTTTCTTTTCATATCTTCCTGTTTTTAATGTTTATATGATCCTAAAATCTTGCCGTAACCGACATGATTTAAAATTTTCTCCTGCAAAAATACAAAAAATCTCGCATCTAGCGCAATATCTCTCAGCTTTTTATTATCTTTGCACAAATAATTTGCAAAATGAGACAAAAAATAGGATTACTTGGTGCCTTATTGGCACTTTTTACCCCTCCAATGATGGCACAGGAAGAAATCGGAGATGAGGAAGACACAAAGACCAGTGTCCTCCTGATGCCGAACGCATTCTCGCCAAACGGAGATGGCATCAACGACATCTACAAGCCCAAGGAGGGTTACCAGAACATCAAGGAGTTTCATGCCTATATATATAATAGGTGGGGACAGAAACTCTTTGAATGGAGCGATCCTGCCACGGGATGGGATGGAACATACAAGGGAAAGCCGGTTAAGGAGGGGGTCTATTTCTGTCTGGTCAAGGCAAAAGGAGCAGATGGCAAGACCTATCAGATAAAAAGAGATGTCAACCTGCTCAGAGGCTATACAACAGAACAATACAGTAACAATTAAGTGAGCGGAAATTAGAATATGAATTCAGAAGAAAAGATAAATGTATGGGGCGCCAGAGTACACAACCTCAAGAACATTGATGTTGAGATTCCACGCGACTCCCTCACCGTGATAACGGGACTTTCGGGTTCGGGCAAGTCGTCGTTGGCTTTCGATACCATCTTTGCCGAGGGACAGCGCCGCTATATCGAGACATTCTCTGCCTATGCCCGCAACTTTCTGGGCAATATGGAGCGCCCAGATGTAGATAAGATTACCGGTCTGAGTCCGGTCATCAGCATCGAGCAGAAGACCACCAACAAGAACCCCCGTTCTACCGTTGGTACCACTACCGAGATTTACGATTATCTCCGTCTGCTCTTTGCCCGTGCCGGTACAGCCTACAGCTACCGCAGCGGTGAAGAGATGGTGAAATACACCGAAGAACAGGTCATCAATATGATTCTCGATGAATATGCCAGAAAGGCCATCTTCCTGCTGGCTCCTCTGATTCGCCAGCGCAAGGGACATTATCGCGAACTCTTCGAGAGTATGCGCCGCAAAGGTTATCTCTATGTACGTGTGGATGGAGAAATCCAGGAAGTGGTAAGCGGAATGAAGCTCGACCGCTACAAGATGCACAACATAGAAGTTGTCATCGACAAGCTCGTGGTGAAGGAAGCCGATGAGGAACGCATCCGCAAGAGTGTAGCTACCGCCATGAAGCAGGGCGATGGCATGGTGATGGTGATAGAGAAAGGGGAAAAGACGGGTAAGAACTTCTCAAAACGCCTGATGGATCCAGTTACCGGTATAGCCTACCAGGATCCGGCACCTAATATGTTCTCGTTCAATTCGCCGGAAGGTGCCTGCCCTCACTGCAAGGGTCTGGGAAAGGTAAACCAGATAGATATCAAGAAGGTGATTCCGGATGACAGCCTGAGCATCTACGAAGGTGGAATCGCCCCTCTCGGCAAATACAAGAACCAGATGATTTTCTGGCAGATTGAGTCTTTGCTCGAGAAATATGATCTGAAACTCAAGACTCCTATCGCAGAGATTCCGGGAGATGCCATGCAGGAAATCCTCTATGGAGCACTGGAAAACGTAAAGATCGGTAAAGAAAAGGTGCATACCTCTTCGGATTACTTCTGCGCATACGATGGCATCATCGACTATCTGCAGAAGGTGATAGAGAATGACGAGAGTGCTGCAGGAAAGAAATGGGCTGACCAGTTTATATCTACCATCGAATGTCCGGAGTGCCATGGACAGCGACTCAAGAAGGAATCGCTCGCCTTCCGCATCTGGGACAAGAATATATCAGAAGTTGCCAACCTCGACATCGACGAACTGCGCAACTGGCTCGAACAGGTGGAAGCTCACCTCCCTTCCATGAAGGCAAAAGTGGCTCACGAAATCATCAAGGAGTTGCGCTCACGTGTCAACTTCCTCCTCGATGTGGGACTGAACTATCTCTCACTCAATCGCCAGTCGGCGTCACTCTCTGGTGGTGAAAGCCAGCGCATCCGTCTTGCTACCCAGATTGGCAGCCAGCTCGTCAATGTGCTCTACATCCTCGATGAGCCAAGTATCGGTCTGCACCAGCGAGACAACGAGCGACTCATCAACAGCCTGAAGGAATTGCGCGACCTGGGTAATACCGTCATCGTAGTAGAACATGATGAGGATATGATGCGAGCTGCCGACTGGATTGTAGATATCGGTCCGAAGGCAGGCAGAAAGGGAGGCGAAGTGGTTTTCCAGGGTACTCCGAAAGAGATGCTGAAGACCGACACCATCACCGCCCAGTATCTGAATGGCAAGATGGCAATAGAGATTCCTGAGCATCGCCGCAAAGGAAACGGCAAGAGCATCACCATCCGTGGAGCTAGGGGCAACAACCTGAAGGGAGTAGATGTAGAGTTCCCGCTCGGCAAGCTCATCGTTGTAACGGGAGTCAGCGGATCGGGTAAATCTACCCTGATCAATGAAACCCTGCAGCCTTTCCTCTCCCAGCACTTCTACCGTTCCCTGAAGAAGCCGATGCCATACGACAGCATCGAAGGCATTGAGAATATCGACAAGGTAGTGAATGTAGATCAAAGTCCAATCGGCAGAACCCCTCGCAGTAATCCAGCTACCTACACAGGTGTATTCAGCGACATCCGCTCGCTGTTTGTGGGACTTCCAGAAGCAAAGATCCGTGGTTACAAGCCAGGTAGATTCTCCTTCAACGTGAAGGGTGGCAGATGCGAAGCGTGTGGCGGAAATGGATACAAGACCATCGAGATGAACTTCCTGCCAGATGTCTATGTACCTTGTGAGGTATGCCACGGCAAGCGCTACAACCGTGAAACGCTGGAGGTAAGATACAAGGGAAAGAGTATCGCCGATGTACTGGATATGACCATCAACCAGGCAGTAGAGTTCTTCGAGAACGTGCCTCAGATTCTCAACAAGATCAAGGCATTACAGAGTGTAGGATTGGGTTACATCAAGTTAGGACAAAGCTCAACTACCCTTTCGGGCGGAGAAAGCCAGCGAGTGAAACTTGCTACCGAACTATCCAAACGTGATACCGGCAAGACGCTTTATATCCTGGATGAGCCTACCACCGGTCTTCATTTCGAAGACATCCGCATTCTGATGGATGTGCTTCAGAAACTGGTAGATAGAGGCAATACGGTGATAATCATCGAGCACAACCTGGATGTCATCAAGCTAGCCGACTGGCTCATTGATATGGGTCCCGAAGGTGGACGAGGTGGAGGTCAGCTTCTCTTTGCCGGCACACCGGAAGAGATGGCAAAGAGCAAGAAAGGCTATACCTACAAATTCCTGGCACCCTTGCTGAAGAAGAAATAACCATTCTGTGCCAGCAGGAGATAAAAGAATCCCGATTTCCGGTACTTTGCTCATCTGATGCAAAGTTCAGGAAATCGGGATTTTATATCTTAATCTTCGTCTGCGAATTCATTCAAGGTATAAGCACTACTGCCATCGAAGCAGTGGGTACATACCTGGCACTTAGGCAAACCGATAGCTTCCACGAGCTGCTCGATGGTATTGAACTTCAGTGTAGTCAATCCAAGCTGGTTGGCAATCTCATCCACCATTCTCTGATATTCAGGAGAACCTGTGGTAGCATATTTCTCCAGATTCTTGTTGGCATCGCCCTCAAACTTCTCGATGATTCTGCGGGTAATCAACTCCATATCACTCTTGGAAGAAGTAAAGTTGATGAAAGGACAGCCATAAACCAATGGAGGACAAGCGATACGCATGTGGCATTCCTTCAGACCAGCCTGATCGAAAAGCACCTTCACATTGTCGCGAAGCTGGGTACCGCGCACGATACTGTCATCGCAGAACAACACACGCTTACCCTTCAACATAGCCTTGTTAGGAATCAGCTTCATCTTGGCTACCAGAGAGCGCATGCTCTGGTTGCTAGGTGTAAAGCTTCGAGGCCAGGTAGGAGTATATTTGGCAATACAACGCTGGTAAGGCACGCCCTTACCGGCAGCATATCCCATCGCCATACCTGTACCAGAATCAGGAATACCGCTGCAGCAATCTACCTCTACATCATCTGTCTTGGCAAGATTGAAACCATTGCTAAAGCGAGCTTCCTCTACATTCTTGCCCTCATAGGTAGAAGTTGGGAATCCATAATATACCCAGAGGAAAGAACAAACCTGCATCTTCTTGTTGGCAGGACGGATCTGCTCCATACCCTCAGCAGTAATCTTCACGATTTCGCCAGGACCTACCTCGTGTGCAGTCTCGAAGTCAAGGTTAGGGAATGAAGTAGTCTCACTGGAAGCAGCATAAGCACCCTCCTTCTTGCCTATAATAATAGGTGTACGTCCCCAACTGTCGCGAGCACAGATGATACCATCCTCTGTAAGGATCATCATAGTGCAGGAACCCTTGATATGATGGAACACGTTCTCGATTCCTTCGCGGAAATTCTTTCCATGGATGATGAGAAGAGCCACCAACTCTGTTGGGTTGGTACTTCCTGAAGACATCTCTGCAAAGTGCATGTTCTTATCCAACAGGTGCTGAGTAAGTTCATCCTTATTTAATATCTTAGCTACTGTGCAAATGGCAAAGCGACCAAGATGAGAATTCATGATCAATGGCTGCGCATCTGTATCGCTAATCACACCGATACCTGATGTCGCACCCTCGAATTTGTCGAGTGTAGGTTCAAACTTCGTTCTAAAATAAGAACTTTCTAAGTTGTGGATAGAGCGCACGAAGCCCTTCTCACTACTGTAGGTTGCCAAACCGCCTCGGCGTGTACCGAGATGTGAGTTGTAGTCGGTGCCGTAGAAAAGGTCTGCGACACAGCTTTTCTTGGAAATGGTTCCGAAAATGCCTCCCATAAGAGTATAATTCTATGTTTTATGTTTGAAATATGGGTGCAAAGGTAATATAAATCCAGAAAATATGCAAAACTTTTTGCGATTTTTCTACATTTTTATGTATATCGTTTCCCTTTGCACCCCTAATTTCTGCTAAAAATCGGCTAAATATCTACTAATAAGACGACTGCTTCCTAGAACTTGTATTGCAACCCCAGACTCATATCAAAGGTTTTAGACTTCACATCGTCATGATATGAGTAATGGGTATCACGCCAATAGTTGGACACATTGAAGTCCAGGTTCAGCCGATTGGACAGCGCCAGACCGAAGCGGGCATTCAGCACCAGCAGAGATGCATTTCCCTTGTCGCCCTGGGCATTGAGATAGAGAGGATCGGTCGTTGCCAGATCCTTTCCCTCATATCCCTTCCAGGTGAAGATGCGATAATAGTCGGCACCTATCTGGAAGGTAGCTACCTTGCCGAACTCCATGAAACTGATAGCCTTCACGCTATAACCGCTACCCATGTTGTAGTCGCGGTCTATCACATTATAATGATCGGTCAGACTTCCACCCAACAGGATACCATCCAGGAAGACACGCTGTTCAAACCTGGTGAGATTGCCCACCTGAGGGAAGCGGTAGATGATGCCAGGGCCGAAAGAGGCTGCCTCGGATATGCGGTAAGGCACCAGACTGGTACCATCCTTCACCGGCTGCGAATCGTAATAGTTGAAGTGCTGGAAGATACCGAACTCCATCTCCGTGCCCTTGCTCACCTCCACCGGTACGCTCCACAATCTTCCCAGAAGATGCAGACCGGTAATCAGAGGCTGGTTGCTGCTCAGGCCGAAAGTGGCATCCAATGTGAAGTAGTCGTATGGCTTGGTGGTTTCGCCATCAAACGGATCGCCATAAACCAGATTGAAACGGACGTATGGATTGCCCTCACCACGGAACAGCGTATTGTTGTCTGCGAGGTATCTGTAACCTGCCGATGCAAAGAAACTGACAGGACTGCGCTGGTAATCGTGATATTTATAATATTTGCCTCTCACCCGCCAGGCATCGCCACTCAAGATTCGATTCAACCCCTTGATCGGACAGATGAGGGTTCCCAGGAACTCTCGCATGAAACGAGGAAAACCAGACAGGCGGTCATCAAATACCAGATTGCTCACACGATGCGTCACCTCTCCGATGGCAATACCACCAAAAGTAGTAGCCATCAGGTCGTTGATGGCAGGCGGTTCTATCTCGCAGGTAGTCTCCCACATCAAACTTCCACAGAAAGAGTATGGCACCGATTCCCAGAAATTCATGCCATGAGTTCTTGCAGCATTGAAATAGAGTCCGCCATGGTATGGATGAGCAAATAGATTGGTAGAGAACTGGTCGTTATCCCAAACAAAACCCGTTTCTATATTGTGCTTGATGCTATGGAAGGAAATCTTGGCAAACTCCTCGTTCATCACAAACTGGTCGAAGCATTGCACACCCACATTGATGGCAAAAGCTTCCAAGGCAGCCTTCCAAGGATGCTTCTTCTGTCGCTCCGGATCATCGAAGGCAAAAATGGTTCCTTCCTTCCATGCCTCCATATCATATTCATTCTCCTTCCTGCCAGACACATTCCCAAAAGATGAAGTGCGCTGGAGGCGCACAGCCAAACCTGCTTCTACAATGGCACGACGGCGATACCTGCCACCATGATAATAATGGGTATCCCCATAGCCCACAGAGGCAAAGACGCTGGTGTATCTGCCCAACTGATAGTCGGCATTGATGCGAGCCTGCAGCGAATAGAGCCGTTCCGGCTTATCCTGCGAATGTTCCTGAAACGATTCAACGTGATAGAAACCCAGATCACCACTCAGGGAGAACTTAGGCGATAACTGGAAATACTGACCGATGCGATAGAACAAGGCACCCGAAAACTTCTCATCCAATCCGAAATAATGGGTTCCGATACCCAGGATATTATACGTACTCCGGTTGCGGAATCTTACGGCAAGATTGGCTTTGGTAGCAGAACCGCCATAAAACATATAGTCGATACGCGTCTTTGGGTTCACATTCACCAGTCCTATCTTATGGGCTACGGTATCCCGGCTATAGTTGATGACACCAATCTGCACACCACGAGGATGGTTAAGGCAAACATTAAACAAACCAATCTGAGAACCATTCAGGGTATCAGCATAATTGTAGCCGCCCAACTGCATGCCACGCATATAGGAAGAGCTGACATTGGCTGCTGCAATCTGCAAGCCTCTCTTCATACCCATGGAAATATTGGAAAGTCCACTCAGCTGCACGCCGCGGAACGGAGAACTGGATACATTATTAAATAAAGACAACTGCACGCCATTGCCACCCTTCACCACATTGGAAACACCCGAAACCTGCACACCGCGCATATCATCGCCCACCGAATTGATGATACCAGCCAGGCTCACACCACGCATCTGCTGGCGAACCACGCTGGAAAAGGCACCTATCTGGGCACCCCTGAGTGTATCGGGCGAGCAAAACAGAGACACGTTGCCACAACTATACCCTTGGGCATAGACAGACTGACCTCCTAGCGAAAGTCCCATCAAAAGGGCTATGATCTTTCTCTTTTTATCCATATACCTATCAAATTCAAAATGGCGAGAAGTCAGGATGACTTCTCGCCGAGAAATTGCATTATTTAATATTGGAGCTAAATAATGCATCAAAAAAATATCTTTCAGAGGAATGTGCAGGCGAAGACTTCTCCCCCACACATTCATATAAAGTTCAATTGCTTTTATTAATCCTGGTTCAAGCTCTTCTTGATAGCCTCGATCTTATCCATTGCAGCAGCTGTGCAGCGGTTGTAGCAGCCAGCGCACTTGAATGAAGGATCCTTTACCTCAATATAGAACTTGATCTTAGGCTCTGTACCAGAAGGGCGAACGCTTACCTTGGTATTGTCATCGCAGAACCACTGGAGTACATTGCTTGTTGTAGGCATATCGAGCTTCTCTACACTGCCGTCAGCATGCTTAGCCTCCAAGCTCTGGTAGTCCTTCCAGGTAACAATCTTGCTGCCACCCAACTCCTTTGGAGGGTTAGCACGGAAGTCTGCCATCATCTGCTTGATCTCGTCAGCACCAGTCTTACCTGGGCGAACCACGTTTACTGTAAACTCCTTACTGAAGCCATACTCTGCATAGATCTGCATCAGGAGATCGTAGAGAGTCTTGCCCTGATCCTTAGCCCAGGCAGCAATCTCACAAATCAAGCAGATAGATGCAGGAGCATCCTTATCACGTACCTTATCGTATGGCAGGAAGCCGAAGCTCTCCTCACCACCACCGATATACTGCTGCTTGCCCTCAGAGATAGCAATCTCGCGTGCAATCCACTTGAAACCAGTGTAGCAGTCGCGCAACTCTACGTTGTTCTTCTTGGCAATCTCAGCAATCACCTCTGTTGTAACGATGGTCTTTACGAGGAAGTCTGTTGGCTTCAACTTGCCCAACTTCTTCTTGTTCTCAATGATGTAGTAGCAGAACATCATGGCTGTCTGGTTACCGTTGATGATCATCCACTCGCCCTTGTCATCGCGGCAAACGATAGCCAAGCGGTCTGCATCAGGGTCAGTAGCTACTACGAGGTCAGCGTTCAACTTGGTACCGAGCTTCATACCGAGAGTCATAGCCTCAGCATTCTCTGGGTTAGGAGAAACCACTGTAGGGAAGTTGCCATCTACAACCATCTGCTCAGGAACTACATTGATGTTCTGGAAGCCCCAAGAACGCAGACAGAGAGGTACGATGACACGACCTGTACCGTGCATAGCTGAATAAACGATGTTGAGGTTCTTCTGACGGTTGATGACATCCTGGTCAATCATAGCAGTATGAACTGCAGTCATATAGTCGTAATCCATCTCACCACCGATGATCTGAATCTTATCCCAGTTAGCCTCAAACTTCACCTGGTCGATAGTAACCTTGTTCACCTCCTCGATGATACCAGTATCGTGTGGAGCCAGAACCTGAGCGCCGTCACTCCAGTAAGCCTTGTAGCCATTGTACTCCTTAGGGTTGTGAGAAGCAGTAACGTTGACACCAGCCTTGGCACCGAGCTCGCGGATAGCGAAGGAAATCTCTGGTGTTGGGCGGAGGCTCTCGAAGAGATAAGCCTTGATACCATTAGCAGAGAAGATGGCAGCAACAGTCTCTGCGAAGAGACGAGAGTTGTTACGGCAGTCATGACCTACAACAACAGAAAGGTTCTCCTCACCTGGGAAAGCCTTGAGGATGTAGTTAGCAAAGCCCTGTGTAGCCATACCAACGATATATTTGTTCATTCGGTTGGTACCTGCGCCCATAATACCGCGCAAACCACCAGTACCGAACTCCAGGTTCTGATAGAAAGCATCTACGAGTGCAGACTTATCCTCAGCCTCGAGCATTGCCTTTACTTCGTTACGAGTTTCTTCGTCAAAAGCAGGTGTGAGCCACTGCTGTGCTCTTTCTTCACACTGCTTGATCAATTCTGCGTTATTAGCCATAATTTGATTCTGTTTTGTTATTAATAATATTCAATCAGAGGGTTGTGCCCGAAAACAGCACAATATTTCTCTTTTTGCGTACAAAGATATATAAAATATTCGAGAAACCAAACAAGATTGGAGTTTTTTTTGTATTTTTGCACATTGAAACAAAAAAGTAATAAAAAAGAGGCTTATGGAATTATATTATACTGGCGTCATCATCGCCGTTTCCACCTTTTTAATAATAGGACTCTTCCACCCTATTGTCATCAAGGTAGAATATCATACGGGCACCCGCTACTGGTGGGTGTTCCTGGTTTCGGGTATCATCAGCGTGGGTGCAGCCTTTCTGGTTGCGAATGTTCTCTACTCTGCCCTTCTCGGTGTGCTGGGTGCTTCCTGTCTCTGGAGCATCGGGGAACTCTTCGAACAGAAAGAACGCTGCGAGAAGGGATGGTTCCCTAAGAACCCGAAGCTGGAAAAGAAAGGATACTATAAAAGTTAATAGTTTATAGCTTACCATTTAGAAGATGAAAACTGAACTGATATTGGTCGGCAAGACCGTAAACAAGCATTTCATTGCGGGCATCAAGGATTATGCTGAGCGCATCACCCATTACATGCCCTTCAACATAACAACGATTCCTGAACTCAAGAACACCAAGAGTCTCAGCGAACAGCAGCAGAAGGAACGGGAGGGTGAACTGATTCTGAAACTGATTCAGCCTTCTGACACCGTGGTGCTGATGGATGAGCACGGACTGGAGTTCCGAAGCATCGAGTTTGCCAAATGGATAGAGCGCAAGCAGGCTACAGTCAGGAGACTCGTATTTATCATCGGTGGTCCTTACGGATTCTCGCAGGCTGTATATGACCGCGCCAACGAGAAGATTTCCCTTTCCAAGATGACCTTCTCGCATCAGATGGTACGCCTCATCTTTACAGAAGCGCTCTATCGCGCATGTACTATTATAAAAGGCGAACCTTACCACCACGAGTAAAAGAGGATCACTAATCATAAAGTTCAAAGCTCAAAGTTCAAAGTTCAATGTCAAAAGAAAAATATATAGAGATCAAGGGGGCGAGAGCCAACAACCTGAAGAACATCGACGTGAAGATACCGCAAGGCAAATTTGTTGCCATTACGGGAGTCTCCGGGTCGGGCAAGTCTTCATTGGCTTTCGATACCTTATATGCCGAGGGACAGCGCCGGTATGTAGAGTCGCTGTCTTCGTATGCCCGCCAGTTTCTGGGCAGAATGAGCAAACCGGAATGTGATTTCATCAAGGGATTACCTCCTGCCATCGCCATCGAGCAGAAGGTGATTTCCCGAAACCCACGTTCCACCGTGGGCACCAGTACGGAAATCTACGAATACCTACGCCTGCTCTTCGCCCGTATCGGCAAAACCTATTCGCCTATCAGCGGACAGGAAGTGAAGCGCCATACTACCGAGGATGTGCTTGCCTGCACCCGACAGTTTTCCAAGGGCACCAAGTTTGTAATCCTAGCCCCTCTACATATCGTAGAAGGCAGAAGCCTGGAAAAGCAACTGGAGATGTATCTTCAGGAGGGATACGCACGCATTCTGGTGAAAGGTGAATTCATCCGCATCGACGATTTCCAGGGCGATGCCAAGCCGGAGGATATCTTCCTCGTCATCGACCGTGCTTCGGTAAGCGATGAGAAGGACGACATCAGCCGCCTCATCGATTCTGCCGAGACTGCTTTCTATGAGGGCGACGGTGCCTGCCGCCTTCTCTTCCTGCCGAGCAACATCAGCTACGATTTCTCTACCCGGTTCGAAGCCGACGGCATCACCTTCGAGGAACCAACCGACAACATGTTTGCCTTCAATTCCCCATTGGGTGCCTGCCCTACCTGCGAGGGATTCGGAAGCGTGATAGGCATCGACGAGAAGCTCGTCATCCCTAACACTTCCATGAGCCTCTACGATGGATGCGTGGTATGCTGGCGTGGAGAGAAGATGGGCATGTGGCTCAAGGAATTCATCCGACGTGCAGAGCCATACAACTTCCCGATCTTCAAGCCTTACTACGAACTCACCCAGAAGGAGAAAGACTGGCTCTGGCATGGATTGCCTTCGGACAAGAAGCGCGACCCGCACGACCGGGTGAGCATCGACGAATTTTTCAGAATGGTGAAGGAGAACCAGTACAAGATACAATACCGTGTGATGCTGAGCCGATTCCGAGGCAAGACCATCTGTCCGGATTGCCATGGCACCCGACTCAAGAAGGAAGCCAACTATGTAAAAATTGGCGGAAAGAGCATCACCGAACTGGTAGATATGTCGATTACCAATCTCAGCGCATGGTTCCAGAAGCTGGAGCTGACAGAGCATGAGCGGGAAGTGGGCAAGCGACTCTTGACCGAGGTTACCCACCGCCTGCAATTCCTTCTGGATGTAGGACTTGGCTATCTCACTCTCAACCGTCTCTCCAACTCCCTTTCCGGAGGAGAGAGCCAGCGCATCAACCTGACCACCAGCCTCGGTTCTTCGTTGGTAGGCAGCGTGTATATCCTCGACGAGCCAAGTATCGGACTCCATAGCCGAGATACCGACCGACTCATCAAGGTACTGAGAGAGTTGCAGCAGCTGGGCAACACCGTGGTTGTGGTAGAGCATGACGAAGAGATTATGCGTGCAGCCGATTATCTCATCGATATCGGTCCGGATGCAGGAAGACTGGGTGGAAGACTGGTATATGCTGGTCCGTCATCCGAATACTCATCCACCGACCCAGAGCAGCAGAAAGCCCTTCTGGAGAAATTCCCGGAGAGCCATACCATCCAGTATCTCACCCACAGGGAGGAGATTGCCGTTCCTGCCAGTCATCGTGCATGGAACAGGGCCATCGAGATCAAGGGAGCCCGAATGAACAATCTCCGCGGCATCGATGTAAGGATTCCGCTCAACATCTTCACCGTCATCACCGGCGTATCCGGTTCGGGCAAGAGTTCCCTCATCAAGGGAATCCTCTATCCTGCCCTCCGCCGCCATCTAGACCTGGTGGCAGATGCCCCTGGCGAATACAGTTCGCTGGAAGGCGATGAGGATGCCATCAAGCACGTGGAGTTTGTAGATCAGAACCCTATCGGCAAGAGTACCCGCAGCAACCCTGCCACCTATCTGAAGGCATACGATGCCATCCGCACCCTCTTTGCCAACCAACCACTCGCCAAGCAGATGGGATTCACCCCACAATTCTTCTCCTTCAATACCGATGGCGGAAGATGCGAGGAATGCAAGGGAGCTGGATACGTAACCATAGAGATGCAGTTTATGGCTGACCTCACCCTTACCTGCGAGGCATGCAAGGGCAAGCGGTTCAAGCACGACATCCTGGAGGTACACTACGGAGGAAAGAACATCAATGATGTGCTGAACATGACCGTGAACGAGGCGATAGAGTTCTTCAGCGATGAAAGACTCCAGCACCATGTGGGCGATTTCGATGCCTGCCGCATCATCGTCAGCAAACTCAAGCCTCTGCAGGAGGTTGGATTGGGCTATATCAAGCTCGGCCAGAACTCCAGCACCCTCTCCGGCGGTGAGAACCAGCGTGTGAAACTCGCCTACTTTATCGGCAAGGAAGATCAGTCGCCTACGCTCTTCATCTTCGATGAGCCAACCACCGGTCTGCACTTCCATGATATCAAGCGTCTGCTCCATGCTTTCCAGGCGCTGATAGAACGAGGTCATTCCTTGGTAGTTATCGAACATAACCTGGATGTCATCAAGTGTGCCGACCATATCATCGACCTCGGACCAGAGGGTGGCGACAAGGGCGGTAACCTCGTGATAGCCGGTACTCCAGAGGAAGTTGCCGCATGCAAAACCAGCTTAACTGGTAAATTTCTTAAGAATTATATAAAATAATGTAAAAAAGTAGCGCTATAATAAACTTTATATGTACTTTTGCATCCAATTAGCATATAATTAATATATTAAGGTACATCAATAAGTAAATTTAATAAAGAAAGGATATAAAGATGAAAAGAATCATATTGGCTTTGACGATGCTCGTAGCTATGGTAGCAACAGCCTCAGCTCAGGCAGAAATCAAGTTTGAAAAGGTAGTGCACAACTTCGGTACTTTCGAAGAGACCGCTCCTGTGCAGAAGGCAGTATTCACCTTCACCAATGTAGGTAACAAGCCTCTCGTCATCAACCAGGCTATCGCTAGCTGCGGTTGCACCGTGCCATCTTATACCAAGCAGCCAATCGCTCCAGGTCAGAAGGGACAGATCAGTGTTACCTACAATGGCAAGGGTATGTTCCCTGGTCATTTCAAGAAGAGCATCACCGTTCGTACCAATGGCAATGTAGAGATGTCGCGCATCTATATAGAGGGCGTGATGAACGAGAAGAAGTAAGCTTGATATGATATTTTATTTTTCTGGAACAGGAAATACCAAGTGGGCGGCGTCGAAACTGGCGGCGGCTACTCGTGAAGACTTGATATCCATCGCTCCTTATATGAGGGCAGATGATTCAAGCCATAACTTAGCCGAGCCGTTTATTCAGAAAGAGAATGAACGGCTCGGATTCGTTTTCCCCGTACATGGATGGCGTGTGCCGAAACTGGTAAGGGAATTTATCAGCAAGATGAAGATTCTGAGAGAACCATCTGATGCCACTGGCGGAAACAAGGCGAAAGCCGATGACTGTCTGAAGAATCGCCCCTTCGCCTATTGCGTCTGCACGGCAGGCGACAGCATCGGACTAACCATAGAGAATCTCAACGAGGTGATTTCCCTGAACCCATCGCTTCAGGCTCTGGGCATTACGGAGGTTTCATCCTCCTACTCTCTCATCATGCCGGAATCGTACATCGGTCTGCCGTTCATGGATGTGGATCCGAAGGAGCGTGAAATCCGGAAGAAGGAGAATGCTGCACAGGAACTTGCCGTTGTCTGTGAGGAAATCTTCGACCGCAAGGAAGGCATCAACCGATTGGTCAAAGGCCCTATCCCATGGTTCTTCACCAAGGTGGTGGGTGGTTTCTTCGAGAATGTACTCATCACCGACAAGCGTTTCCACGTAGAGAAAGACCGATGCGTGAAGTGCGGCATCTGTGCCAACGTATGTCCGGTAGGTGATATCAAGGGCGGACATGGCGAATATCCAGTCTGGCTGCACCATAAGGATTGCCTCACCTGCTTTACCTGCTATCACCATTGTCCGCATCACGCCATTGAGTTTGGAAACCAGACTCAGAAGAAGGGACAATACTATTTCAGATAATTGCCCCTTCTGAAGCGGGATCCAGAACCAATCCATAATAATGATTCTGTAACTAATCCATAATAATGATGAAAAAGATTATCCTATGCCTAACACTCGCTTGGATGTCTGCCACTACCATGTTTGCAGTCAAGGCGAAACCAGGTATCACCCAGTTGCAACTGGTAGATGGTACCATCGTATCAGCAACTCTCCATGGAGATGAGCATTTTTCATATTACTCGCTTCTCGACGGCACTCCACTGAAGAAGAGTGATAACGGGAAATACGAAATCATCTCTACCGAGACGCTCAATGCCCGAAAAGCTACAGTTATCAATACTCTCAAGACTAGAGCAAAAGGCATTGGATCAATAGCCCCAGCCTATTTCCCTCATTCAGGATCGCCCAAGGCGCTGGTTATCCTGGTAGATTTCCAGGACGTGAAGTTCAAGAGCAGCAATCCCGTTGCCACTTTCAACCATTACCTCAATGCCGATTTCGGCACAGCAGTACCTAGCCAGGATGCTTCGGTATTCAACGAGGAAGATGTTAACTACGGTTCGGTAAAGGAGTATTTCAAGGAATGCAGCATGGGTAAATTCACCCCAAAGTTCGACATTGTAGGTCCATATACCATCAGCAAGGAATCTGCCTATTACGGAACGGATGACTCGAAGGGTAACGACCAAAATTTCAAGCAGATGATCAGCGAGGCTTGCGCCCAGGCTGCTGCCGACAAGGTTGATTTCTCTAAATATGATAACAATGGCGACAAGTTCGTAGATCTGGTTTACATCATCTACGCCGGCTATTCGCAGAGTATCAGCGGCAATTCCGACGACTATCTCTGGCCTAAGTCGGGTACCGACAATTTCTACAAATATAATGTGGCAGGCAACAAAATCATGCCACAGGAATATCTGATTTACAATGGTTGCAGAATCTGCCGCTATGGTCTCAACAACGAGTTAAACGGTTCGCCAGATTCCCCAATCCCCTCCATCAATGGCATCGGACTCTTCTGTCACGAGTTCTCTCATACCATGGGCTTACCAGATCATTATGATACCGAGTATAAGAATGCCGACAACCAGTCACCAGAGTTCTGGGATGTGATGGATGCAGGCGAATATACAGACAACGGCTACCGCCCTACCCCTTATTCACCATGGCAGAAGATGCTGATGGGATGGGCTACCCCTACTACGCTCGATGATACACAGGCGCAGCAACTCACCCTGGAACCATACGACCAGGCATCAAAATCCTACAAGATAGAGGCTGATGTGAACGAAGATAATTTCCGCATCAACGAGAATTACTCAATAGCCGACCCAACGGTCCAGGAAAAGAAGGAATTGATGGAAAGAGCCAAGGGAGAATTTCTCCTCCTCCAGAACATCAGAAACGAAGGCTGGTACAAGGCGCTTCCTGGATACGGCTTGCTGGTATGGCGCATCGATTACAGCGATATCGATGAAGTACATCTCACGGACAGCCCTAATAACACCATCGGTATTCCTAGAGTAACGATTGTTCCTGCAGATGGTCTGGTCATCAACCAGGCAAATATCGGCAATAACAAATATACGGCAGATCAATATTGGGAGAGCTGCTGGAATGATCCGTTCCCAGCCTATAAGATAGGAAAGGATGGAAGCGACATCAACAGTCTGACAGAAGTGAAGTTCAACTGGAGCACGATGACTACCCGCCCACTCTACAACATCGCAAAGGATGAGGCTACCGGCATCGTCAGCTTTGACTACCTCAAGGATTTCAAGGCAACGGGTATTGAGCACACCCTTCTTGACAAGGATGCTTCCTCTACCCCAACCGAATACTTCGACCTGGAAGGCAGAAAGATTACCACCCCTCTCAAGGGACATCTTTACATCACCAATAAGGGAAAGAAGGTAATATACTAAGAGGAAAAGCTTACGCTATGAATAGAAAGTTATGTTCAGCGTCGTTGAATGTATGTTCAACAGTGTTGAACTTAAGTTCAGCAGTGCTGAACATAGGTTCAACAGTTATGAACATAGATTTTCATTAATGATAAGAACAAATGCTATTAATGATGAAGACAATCATCATTAACAGTGAAGACAATCATTAAAAACATCAGATACAATTCCCATTAGGAACAAAAGAAAAATCCCTAGGCGATATCAGCTATCGCCTAGGGATTTATTATTTCCTTTTATTCAATAGATTCTAGAACCTTAATAGATTCTAGGACCGAAGATGGTAGTACCCACACGCACCATCGTACTGCCGTGCTTGACAGCGATATGATAGTCGTGGCTCATACCCCAGCTGCGCTCGCAGAAGGCATCATCATCGGCGAAATACTTTGCCTTTACCTCATCGAAGAACTGGGCAGCCTCATCAAATTCAGAGGCAATCTGCTGTTCATCATCGGTATTCGATGCCATCATCATCAAGCCGCATATCTGCACATGAGGCATCTCTCTCCACTCGCCAGCCTCCAGGATTTCACGGCAGGCATCGAGCGAAAGCCCCGACTTGGTATCTTCCTCGGCAATATGCAGTTCCAGCAACACCTTCACCACGCGGTCGTGCTTGGCTGCCTGCCTGTTAATCTCCTTCAGGAGCTTCAGGCTATCCACCGACTCTATCATGGAAATATAAGGAGCAATGTACTTCACCTTATTACTTTGCAGATGACCGATGAAATGCCACTGGATATCCTTAGGCAGGGAAGCCACCTTCTTGGCGAGTTCCTGCTCATGGCTCTCGCCAAAGATGCGCTGCCCCTCGGCGTACGCCGCCTCAATAAACTCATTGGGATGAAACTTGCTGATGGCTACAAGGCTAACCCCTGCAGGCAAGCTGCCCAACACTTCATGAAGATTTCCTTTTACATCATAGTCCATATCTTGAATGTTAAATGTTGAGTGTTGAGTGTTGAATGTTGAATGTTGAATGTTGAATGTTGAGTGTTGAGTGTTGAATGTTGAGTGTTGAATTAACCGTTGTGTCCCGTTAGGCAACTCAACATTCAACATTCAACACTCAACATTAATTTATTTCTCCTCGTACTCAGGCACGTCGTTCTTCTCCTCCTTCTTGTCGCCAGGAGCGTGATGCTCGAAAACATCCATCAGCTTGGTCTCGTTCAAGCCTACTACATCATAGTCGATCATAGTCTTGCCCATCACCTCGTCGATATAGCGGAGTGCACGAGCCAAAGACTTAGCCTGTACGAGATATGTAACATTAGAGCGCTTCTCCTTTTCAGTCTTTTCATCAATGGTGATGAACTGGAGCTTAGCCTTGTACCACTTGTCATCATCATCAATATCGCTGAAGAAGATCTCTCCATAGCAAGCCTTACCGATACCGCTGACCTTCAACTCTCCGCTTACATAGACAGACATCTCGTCGATAATAGCGCTCTCTGCCTCGGTGAAACTCAGGGCATCAACCACGTATGCTTCAGAAACCACCTTTTCTGAACCATCCTCCATTGTCTTCTGATATTTAACCTTTGTCTCAAACCAAGTGCTTGTTCTACTTCTCATAATTTCTTTTCCTTTTACTAATGTTTAAAATCTTTGTTTTATTATCCTTTTCCAGCCCCCCCTCTTCCCTTTCCACCTAATTTATATGATAGGCAGGGTGAAAGCGCCGAAAGATGATGCAAAGTTATAAAAAAGAATGGAGAAGAACAACAGAATAAAGAGTTTTTTACTAAAAAATCAAATTTTAACCCAATCTATTACGTATTTTCAATGAAATTACGTATCTTTGCAGTCGATTTGCGAGATATTGTTTCATCTGATAAGGCTGGGTAAGTACCATGCCTGGAAGAGGAAACTGCTTGCTAGGGTTAATAACAGAAAGAATTATTTAGAAAAGATGCCAGAAATATCTGTACGCGGTCTTGAAATGCCAGAGTCACCTATCAGAAAGTTGGCTCCACTGGCTGCCGCAGCAAAGAAACGTGGAGTAAAGGTATATCACCTCAATATTGGTCAGCCTGACCTGCCTACTCCACAGTGTGGTCTCGATGCGCTGAAACACATCGACCGCACCATCTTGGAGTATTCTCCAAGTCAGGGCTATCTCAGTTATCGTGAGAAGCTAGTAGATTATTACAAGAAATTCAATATCAACGTAACTGCCGATGATATCATCATCACATCGGGAGGTTCTGAGGCTGTGCTCTTCTCTTTCATGAGTTGCTTGAACCCAGGAGACGAGATTATCGTGCCAGAACCTGCCTATGCCAACTATATGGCGTTCGCCATCTCGGCGGGTGCCAAGATCCGTACCATCGCCACTACCATCGAGGAAGGTTTCTCCCTGCCTAAGGTGGAGAAGTTTGAGGAACTCATCAATGAGCGCACCCGTGCCATCCTGATCTGTAACCCGAACAACCCTACCGGCTATCTCTATACCCGCAGAGAGATGAACCAGATTCGCGACCTGGTGAAGAAGTACGATCTCTACCTCTTCTCTGATGAGGTTTACCGTGAGTATATCTATACCGGCAGCCCTTACATCAGTGCGATGCACCTTGAGGGTATCGAGCAGAATACCGTGCTCATCGACTCTGTATCCAAGCGATACAGCGAGTGTGGTATCCGTGTGGGTGCCCTGATTACCAAGAATGCCGAGATCCGCAAGGCGGTGATGAAGTTCTGTCAGGCTCGCCTCTCTCCTCCATTGATTGGTCAGATTGTTGCCGAGGCTTCACTCGATGCACCAGAGGAGTACTATCGCGATGTATATGATGAGTACGTAGATCGACGCAAGTGTCTGATCGACGGCCTCAACCGTATTCCGGGCGTTTACTCTCCTATCCCAATGGGTGCCTTCTACACCGTAGCCAAGTTGCCTATCGACGACTCAGACAAGTTCTGCCGCTGGTGTCTGGAAGAGTTTGACTATGAGGGCGAGACCGTGATGATGGCTCCAGCCTCAGGTTTCTACACCACTCCTGGTGCCGGCCGCAACCAGGTGCGTATGGCGTACGTCTTGAAGAAGGAAGATCTGAACCGCGCATTGATAGTTCTTGCCAAGGCACTCGAGGCTTATCCGGGAAGAGTGGAGGATGAAGGACTATAACAATGTTGTTTGTAATGTTGAATGTTGAATGTTGAATTGCCTAACGGACACAAAGATTAATTCAACAATCAACATTCAACATTCAACATTACAAACAACATTCAACATTCAACATTACAAAAGATGAACTTTCCTCTGTTTATAGCAAAGAGATTATATCGTGATCAGGGCGACAAACATAAGGTTTCTCGCCCTGCTATTCATATTGCCACAGCCGGTGTTGCCATCGGACTCGCCATCATGATCATGTCGGTATGCGTGGTGCTGGGATTCAAGCACACCATCCGCGACAAGGTGATTGGCTTCGGAAGCCATATCCAGGTGGCCGACTTCATGACCCTGCAGCAGCAGAACCAGTATCCGGTGGTGATGAACGACTCGATGGTGAAGGTGCTCCAGAAGATTCCGGGCGTGAAACATGTGCAGCGCTTTGCCATGAAAGAAGGAATCCTCAAGACCGACAACGATTTCCTGGGCGTAGTGCTCAAGGGTGTGGGTCCGGATTTCGATTCTACCTTCATCCATCAGAACATGGTGGAAGGAAGCATACCGAAGTTTGATGACAAAGCCAGCCATAACCAGATTCTGATTTCCAAGCTGATGGCAGACAAGTTGAAACTGAAGAACGGGGAGCGCATCTTCGCCTACTTCATCGACAACCAGGGCGTGAGAATGCGCCGGTTCACCATCGCGGGCATCTACGAGACTAATCTCAAGAAGTATGATGAACTGATGGTCTATACCGACCTCTATACAGCCGTGAAGCTGAATGGATGGGAGGATGACCAGGCAAGCGGTGCCGAGCTGACCGTGAAGGACTTCGACAAGCTCAACGAGACGGAAGACTATATTATCAATAAGGTGAACCGTACCGTAGATCATTACGGAGAAACCTACAGCAGCGCCACCATCAAGGAGCTGAACCCAAACATCTTCCAATGGCTCAGCCTGATGGACCTGAATGTATGGATTATCCTGGGACTGATGCTCATCGTGGCAGGCGTAACGATGATCAGCGGATTGCTCATCATCATCCTGGAGCGCACTTCGATGATTGGAGTGATGAAAGCCCTGGGTGCCCGCAACAAGACCATCCGCCACACCTTCCTCTGGTTTGCCGTATTCATCATCGGCAAGGGAATGATGCTGGGCAATGTCATCGGACTGGGACTTCTTGCCCTGCAGCATTTCACGGGAATAGTGAAGCTCGATGCCCAGACTTACTACGTAAGTACGGTACCGGTGGAGTTCAACTGGCTCTTTATCGTGGCACTTAACGTAGCCACCCTCCTCATCAGCATCTTCATGCTGGTAGCACCAAGTTACCTCATCTCTCATATTCATCCAGCCAAATCGATGAGATACGAATAGGATTAAATTATCCCATTATTGCCACCAGTAAATGGCAATAATGGGATAAAACTATATATTTTTACCTAGTTCCTAAAATATTTTACGCTAATCAATAAAATAATGCACATTTTATTTTGCGATGTGCAGTATTTTCTGTACCTTTGCACAAAATTTTGTAAATTGTGCAATGAATTCAATACCAAGCTTTAACTCGTATATTGAGAGAAGCATCATCAAGAATTGGCACTTGGATGCGCTCACCGATTATAAGGGCGCTACACTCCAGTACCACGATGTTGCAAGAAAGATAGAGAAACTGCACATCCTGTTTGAAAACAGCGATGTGAAGAAGGGCGACAAGATTGCCGTCTGCGGTAGAAATAGTAGCCAGTGGGCAGTAGCTTTCCTGGCTATTATCACCTATGGTGCAATCGTCGTGCCTATACAGAACGAATTCAAACCAGAGCAGATCCACAACATTGTGAACCATAGCGAGAGCAAGCTCCTGTTTGTGGGTGATGTGGTGGCTACGGAGATTACCCCCGATGAAATGCCTACACTGGAAGGCATCATCTATCTGCCGGATAATTCACTCGTCATTTCCCGTTCAGAGAAACTCACTTACGCCCGCGAGCATCTCAATGCAATGTTTGGTCATAAATATCCCAAGTACTTCCGCCCTGAGCATGTGAAATATCACGTGGATGATCCGGAAGAACTGGCAATGATCAACTACACAAGCGGAACTACAGGTTTCTCCAAGGGTGTGATGTTGCCATACAGAGCCCTCTGGGGTAATCTCGATTATCTGATGGATACGGTAAGTCCCAAGATCGGCAAGAACTGCAACATCCTCTCTACCCTTCCGATGGCTCACATGTATGGACTCATGACCGAGTTCATCTACAATATGGCAATGGGTAACCACATCTTCTTCCTCACCCGCCTTCCGAGCCCAACACTCATCTCTGAGGCGCTGGCAGAAATCAAGCCAGACATCATCTTTGCCGTACCACTCGTGGTAGATAAGATTGTGAGAAAAGAAGTGTTCCCACATATCCAGACCAACCGTGCCCGACTGCTGATGAACATGCCTGTCATCAACAAGCGCATCAAGGAGAAAGTTCGCGAATTTGTATTGCGCAAGTTTGGCGATCGTCCTTACGAGGTGGTTGTGGGTGGTGCTCCACTCAACAAGGAGATAGAGAACTTCTTCATCAGCATCGGCTTCCCTATCGCCATGGGTTACGGTACTACGGAAACCGCTCCGCTCATCACCTTTGCCCATCAGGACAATTATGTGGCAGGTAGCTGCGGTGTTGCCGTGAAGCACATGGAGGTGAAGGTTCTGAGCGATGACCCTGAAAACGTGGCAGGCGAACTGGTTTGCCGTGGCATCAACGTGATGAAGGGCTACTACAAGAACCAGGAGGCTACCGATGCCGTGATTGATGAAGATGGATGGTTCCATACCGGCGACCTGGCAACGATGAGTGCCGACGGACATTTCTTCGTAAGAGGTAGAAGCAAGAACATGCTGCTCGGTCCTAACGGACAGAACATCTATCCAGAGGAGATTGAGGATAAGCTCAACTCTATGGCTATGGTCAACGAGAGCATCGTGCTGCAGAAGGACGACAAGCTCGTGGCACTCGTTCATCCGGAAATGGAAGAGAGCAAGGAACTGGGATTCTCGGACGAAGACCTCGCCAACATCATGGAGCAGAACCGAAAGGAACTGAATATGCAGATGCCTAGCTTTGCAAAGATATCACGCATCCAGCTGCACGACACCGAATTTGAAAAGACAGCCAAGAAGTCTATCAAGCGTTACCTCTACCAGGACGTGATATAATACGTGAAACAAAGCGTAATCCAGAGATAGAGACTTCAAGTACGAGAAAAAAAATAAACTTAGAAAATCGTTAAATAATAGAATATGGAAATTCCTAGCTTTAACGCACTTATCCAGCAGAGCATCATAGACCATTGGGATATGGATGCCTTGACTGACTACAAGGGAGCTACCTTGCAGTATCACGATGTAGCACGCAAGATCGAGAAGCTGCACATCATGTTTGAGAACTCCGGTGTAGTAAAGGGCGACAAGATTGCTCTTTGCGGTAGAAACAGTGCCAATTGGGCAGTGGCTTTCCTCGCTACCCTAACCTATGGTGCCATCGCCGTACCTATCCTGCATGAGTTCATGCCAGAACAGATTCACAACATCGTGAACCACAGCGATGCCAAGCTGCTCTTCGTGGGCGACGTTGTTGCTACACAGGTAGATGCAACCAAGATGCCGGGTCTGGAAGGTATCATCTACATTCCAGATTACTCGCTCGTGGTTTCACGTACCGACAAGTTGACATACGCCCGCGAGCACCTCAACGAGATGTTTGGCATCAAGTATCCTAAGTACTTCCGCAGGAACCACGTCAACTACTATATCGACCAGGATCCTAACGAGTTGGCCATGATCAACTATACCAGTGGTACTACCGGTTTCTCCAAGGGTGTGATGGTTCCATACCGTGCCCTGTGGAGCAATGCCGACTTTGCCGAGAATGTATTGGGCAAGAAGATCAAGGCAGGAGATTCTATCATCAGTATCCTGCCGATGGCACACATGTATGGCATGGCATTCGAGTTTATCTTCGAGTTCATCAAGGGTTGCCATATTTACTATCTCACCCGCATCCCTAGCCCAGCCATCATCGCCGAGGCATTCGGACGCATCAAGCCAGCAGTTATCATCGCTGTGCCTCTGGTTATCGAGAAGATTATCCGCAAGAAGGTATTCCCTAAGATCCAGAACAACCGTATGCGCATGCTCCTCCACATGCCTGTCATCAGCAAGAAGGTGAAGGAGAAGATCTGCGACCAGGTAAGCAATGCCTTCGGTGGCAACTTCTATGAGGTGATTATCGGCGGCGCTGCGTTCAACCAGGAAGTAGAAAGATTCCTCCACGGCGTGGGCTTCAGATATACAGTGGGTTATGGCGCAACAGAATGTGCGCCTATCATCTGCTACGAAGATTACAAGAACTTCGTTCCGGGATCTTGCGGTAAGGCTGCGCTCCACATGATGGTTCGCATCGACAGTCCGGATCCGGAGAACGTACCAGGCGAAATCCTTGCCAAGGGTCCTAACGTGATGCTGGGTTACTACAAGAATGAGGAGGCTACCAAGCAGACCATCGATGAGAACGGATGGTATCATTCCGGCGACCTCGGAACGATGGATGGCGACGGCAATGTATTCATCAAGGGCCGCAGCAAGAACATGCTGCTCGGCGCCAGCGGTCAGAACATCTATCCTGAGGAAATCGAGGATAAGCTCAATTCTCTCGCCCTCGTTGCAGAGAGCGTGGTAATTCAGAAGGGCGACAAGCTGGTGGCTCTGGTTTATCCAGACTTCGACGAGGCTCAGTCTCTGAACCTGGGCAGAAGCGAACTGGAAGAGATTATGGAGCAGAACCGTCAGGAGCTCAACACGATGGTTCCTGCCTACAGCAAGGTAAGCGAGATCCGCATCCACGATGAGGAATTTGAGAAGACTCCTAAAAAGAGTATCAAGCGATTCCTCTATACAGCAGAATAATTCTAAAAGATATAAGAAGTTGAAAGAGGGTGTGTCATAAGTCTAGATAATGGCAGCCGAAGACGGGCTGAAAGCCCAAAAGCTCCTAGCCCAGGGCATCGCCCTGGGTAATGTTGGCAAAAAGCAAAGTCGCCCTGAAAGGGCAAAAGCTTTGAAATTGAAAGCTTTTGCCCTTTCAGAGATCG
>NZ_JBBNGE010000080.1:0-9211 GCF_040095255.1 Segatella sinensis
AATTCTACTTTTTCTATAAAACGAAAAATGAGCCATGTTAGTACTTATATATAAAAATAATTTAGATCACTTACTTAATAATAAATTTTTAAAATAGATAAAAATGAAAGCATTTGTTTTCCCTGGTCAGGGTTCTCAGTTCGTAGGTATGGGTAAGGACCTCTACGACAACAACGCATTGGCAAAAGAACTTTTCGATAAGGCTGATGAAATTCTCGGCTTTAAGATTACTGATATCATGTTCGCTGGTACAGACGAGCAGTTGAAGGAAACCAAGGTTACCCAGCCTGCAGTATTCCTCCACTCTGTTATCTCTGCTCTTTGCCTGGGCGATGAGTTCCAGCCTGCTATGGTAGCTGGTCACTCTCTCGGTGAGTTCTCAGCCTTGGTAGCTGCAGGTGCTATGGCCTTCGAGGATGGTTTGAAGCTGGTGGCTGCACGTGCCAACGCTATGCAGAAGGCCTGCGAGGCTAATCCTGGAATTATGGCTGCCATCATCGGTTTGCCTGATGAGAAGGTTGAGGAAATCTGCGCTCAGGTTAGCACAGAGGGCAACGTTGTAGTTGCTGCCAACTACAACTGCCCTGGTCAGCTCGTTATCTCTGGTAATGTTGATGCTATCAATGCTGCCTGCGAGCAGTTGAAGGCTGCCGGTGCCAAGCGTGCCCTGCCATTGAAGGTAGGTGGTGCTTTCCACTCTCCATTGATGCAGCCAGCAAAGGACGAACTTCAGGCAGCTATCGAGAAGACTGCTTTCTCTGCTCCTAAGTGCCCTGTTTATCAGAATGTAGATGGCAAGCCTCATACAGATCCAGCTGAGATTCAGCAGAACCTCATTGCTCAGCTCACAAGTTCAGTACGCTGGACAGCTTCTGTTCAGGCTATGATTGCTGATGGTGCTGACGATTTCACAGAGTGTGGTCCTGGCAAGGCTTTGCAGGGTATGATTGGCCGCATCGACAAGACTGTAGGTAATCACGGTATTGCATAATCATCTATCAGAATTATCATGCGTTTTATCTTTCCGGCAAAGGCGTTGCCGGGAGGATAAAACGTTTTATCATTTAAGTAACGACCGCTAAATGAAGGAAAAAATAGTTATTTACCAGGTTCTCCCCCGATTGTTTGGTAACAGGAATACCACCCGTAAGGAGAATGGCAGCATTGAAGAAAACGGTTGCGGAAAGCTTAATAACTTTAGTGATGAGGTGTTGGCCCGTATTCATGACATGGGTTTCACTCATATCTGGTTTACAGGTGTGATTCGTCACGCCACACAGACAAACTACTCATCTTACGGTATTCCTACCCAGCATGCTGAGGTAGTAAAGGGCAAGGCTGGATCGCCATACGCCATTACCGACTATTATGACATCGACCCTGATCTGGCCGTGAATGTCAGCCTGAGAATGAAGGAGTGGGAGAGTCTTATCGAGCGTACGCATAAGGCTGGCATGAAGGTCATCATGGACTTTGTGCCGAACCATGTGGCTCGTGAGTATCATTCCATCTGCAAACCGGCAGGTGTACGGGATCTGGGAGAAGATGATGATGCCAATATGCACTTCTCTACGAAGAATAATTTCTATTATACATGGGGCGATCTCGACCTGAATGAAGTTCGCTACTCTAAACCGGAGTTCAAGGCTTATAATGCCAAGGATGCCAAAATCTATGAGCCATACGAGGAGAGTCCGGCAAGAGCTACGGGAAATGACCGTTTCGACAACCGCCCGGGTTGCAACGACTGGTATGAGACCGTGAAGCTCAACTATGGTGTGGATTACTGCGATGCAGGTGGCAGAAGCTATCACTACGAGCCGGTGCCAAGCACTTGGGGTAAGATGACGGATATCCTGCTCTACTGGGCAAGCAAGGGTGTAGATGGATTCCGCTGCGACATGGCAGAGATGGTGCCTACGGCATTCTGGTCATACGCTACGGCGATTCTGAAGTCCAAGTTTCCTCATATCATTGTTATCGGTGAGGTGTATGATCCTAACCAGTATCGCAACTATGTGAAGGCGGGATTCGATTATCTCTACGATAAGGTGGGTATGTATGATTGTCTTCGCGGTGTGATTCGTGGTGAGCGTCCGGCAGCCAGTATCACTCACGAGTGGCAGGTGGTGGATGACATCCGCGATCATATGCTCTACTTTCTGGAGAACCATGATGAGCAGCGCATAGCCAGCGACTTCTTCTGCGGCAGCGCCATGAAGGCGATTCCTGCAGCAGCCATGAGTCTCTTCTTCCAGAAGAATCCTTTCATGCTCTACAGCGGACAGGAGTTTGGCGAGATGGGTATGGACAAGGAAGGATTCAGCGGCAGAGATGGCCGTACTACGATATTCGACTACTGGAGTCCGGAGACCCTGACCCATGCTTATCAGGAAGGTGAGGAGGAAGCATATACTGCAGAGCAGAAATATCTGGCTGCTACCTATCGCCAGCTTCTCCGTCTTGCCAATGAGGAGAAGGCGCTTCGCGAAGGTGATACCTTCGACCTGATGTATGTGAATCCGGGTTCAGAGGGCTTTGATCCACGTACCAATTTTGCCTTTCTTCGCAAGAAGGATAATGAGGTGATGCTCATCGTGCTCAACTTTGCCCAGGAGGCTCGCCAGCTGCAGGTATGCATCCCTGGTCATGCTTTCGATTTCTTCCAGATCACGGAAGAGGAGGTTCTGGTAACTGAACTGTTCTCGGGAGGCAAGAAGAAGGTAGAGTTGAAGAGGGATGGCGTATTCCCGATATCAATGGATGCTAACGGAGTAAGAATCTATAAATTCAATGTCAAGATGGAGGAAAGTGATATCATATTGAATGAGCATCATAAGGAGGAATTCCCTCCTGCTCATACGGCTGAGCATCTGCTCAATCAGTTGATGGTTCGCCTGTTTGGCTGTGAGCGCAGCCGAAATGCACATATTGAGCGCAAGAAGAGTAAGATGACCTTCGTAGTCGATCACAAGCCTACCCGCCAGGAGGAGAAGGAGATTGAGACGGAGATGAATCGCTTGATAGAGCTTGATATGCCTGTGACTTACGAGTTTGTGGATCGCGACCACATTCCAGCAGAGGTGAAACTCGATCGTTTGCCTGATGATGCTAGTGAAACCTTGCGTCTGGTTCGTATCGGCGATTATGATGTTTGTCCATGTATTGGCAAGCATGTCCGCTCAACAGCTCAGATTGGCAAGTTCGTATTGCTTGGTACCAATTGGGATGAGAATGCGCATTCTTTGCGTATCCGCTTCAAGATTGTACAATAATATAAAATAAGCAGCAATGGAGTAATAGCCCATTGCTGCTTTTTGTCTTGTATAATCCCTGCTTCCTTCTTTCCTTTTCTTTCGCGCACATAAATGTTTTTTCTCGAAAAAGTATCAAAGTATCATTGATTTCTGGCATATTGTTGATACATAAAGGCTTATAAGGTGAGACTTCCGAATATGTTTACCAAAAAGTATCATGGAAGTATCATGGAAGTATCATGAATTCCATAGAAGTATCATAAAATTCAGGTAAGTCGCTTACAAGAAAGCCTTTTTGGGAGGATTTATATCTAGAAAAACAGGAGTAAAAACTAAGAAATGTCTAGTATTTCCGTTTTATATAATTGATAGTGTCTTCCTTTTTAGTTTATAAAGTATGTTTATATTAACCAGGAATAAGATGGAAGACAGACAACTGAAGTTAGGAATAAGCACATTGGCTGGTCCCTGAGTGCCCGTCACACGGTCACTCAGGGACCATGTGATGGGCATCGACAGACCAAGTGATGGGCTCTCATTGCCCGTACGGTGGGCATCGAGTGCCCATTTTATGGGGTGATTTTTGGGCAATTTATTTGAGCAAGCGATTGTAGTTTCCTATATTTAGTTGACTATATTTTTGTGTTTTTGTACAATGCTTTATGGTGATTTGATGATACTTCTATGGAAATCATGATACTTCTATGATGCTTCTTTGTAAACATATTTAAAAAGTAACATTTTGTAAACCATTATGTATCAGCAATATACAAGCGAACAATGATACTTTGAGACTTTTTTAAAGAAAAAATGTTTATGTGCGAGTGTAAAGGAATGGGTGAATCTGCGTCATTTGTAAGCGGCTCCTCGCATCATTTTCCTGAAAAATACAGAAAGTTAGAAAAAAACTCTTGAAAGTTTGTCTGTCTCATTTCTTTATGTTATATTTGCATCCGTAAATATCAGTATATTGAAGATAAAGGCTGATATAATGGATAAATATCATTATAATGATAGATAAATAAATGAAAGATTATGGCAGATTTATATGAATATTCTACTCCGGAGTTAGTACGTTTGCTGGGAGTGAGATTCAAGGAATATAGAATGAGATGCAATCTCACCCAGAAAGAGGTAGCCAAGCTTACGGGGCTTGGTTTGACCACCATCCACAAGTTTGAGAATGGAACAGCGGGCAATCTTTCGCTTGCCATTTTTCTTCTCTTGCTGAAGGTGGTGGGGCAGATTGATGCCATAAATGATGTGCTTCCAGAACTACCCCCTTCACCTTATCTGATGAGAAGGGATGAGAAAAGGGCACAGAGAATACGTCATACTAAATAATAACTGGTTATGGTAAATACGTTAAGAGTAATACTTTGGGACGAGGAAATCGGTCGCTTGGCATGGGACGAACACCGTAGGCTATCGTACTTTATATATAATCCAGAGTTTTTGAAGAAGGGAATTGATGTTTCTCCTCTTCAAGCCCCTGTGCGTGGTATTCGTGCAATGACACCCGTGTGGGGAGAGGATGCCAAAATGTACCAAAAACTTCCTGCATTTTTGGCAGATTCGTTGCCGGATGCTTGGGGTAATCAGCTTTTCGAACTTTGGCGAATTCAAAATCATATTCCTAATGCTGATATAACTCCGTTGGATAAACTATCCTTTATCGGTAAGCGAGGTATGGGTGCATTGGAATTCTTACCAGAGGTAGCAAAGACGGATAAGGCAGAAAAGATAGATGTCAAGTCGTTGGCAGACTTGGCTGAGCGCATTTTCATCGAGCGTGAAAATGCCCATATCATGCCAGAGGAATCTATCACTATGCAGTCCTTGCTTACGGTGGGAACATCGGCTGGTGGACGCCAGCCTAAGGCTATCATTGCCATCAATAAAACTACGGGGGAGATACGAAGCGGTCAAGTGGCTGGGCTGCAGGATTATGATTACTATATATTGAAATTTGGCGATACGAAATATAGTTCTGCCGAGATAGAGATGACCTATTACGAGATGGCCATCAAGTCGGGAATAGATATGATGCCATCCAGACTATATGAGATTGATGAAAACAGGAATTTTATAACGAAGCGTTTCGACCGTGATGGTGAGCGGAAATTGCATATGCAGACCCTTGCTGCGATTTCTCCAGAAACCGATAGTTATGAAGGACTTGTGGCAGTCTGCAGAAAATTACATTTGCCGGAGACTGATTGCCAGGAAGTATTTCGAAGACTTGTGTTCAATGTACTTTCCAACAATACGGATGACCATACAAAGAATTTCTCTTTTGTGATGGACGAGGCGGGTCTTTGGCGTTTGTCGCCAGCCTATGACCTCACTTATATTATAGATACAGGAGGTTATTTACCCAATACGGGTCATTGTATGTATGTAAGGTCTAAGCTGCATCATATTTCTTACGATGATGCCATTCTGTTTGCCAAGGACAATGGCATTCGGCGTGCTGATGCAATCATCAGGGAAGTAGCTGATTCTCTGCGGCAATTCCGTGAAATTGCCAAGCGGTATGCCGTTCAAGACAGGTGGATCAGTTCCATAGAGTCAGCTATCAATGCTCATCTTGTATCATGGGGATTGGAGGATAAGGGCGACAGTTTGGTTGCTTTTGAAATTGATGGCAAAAGTTGTACAGATGTTCGTATAGAGCAGGCGTACAAGGGCAACTTCCATTTGTATGCAAGTATAGATGGGAGAGACTGTAAGTTTATTATCGGGAAGAACAAGCCCGAATATGCTTTGATTCAAGAGACGGGATTGTCGAATCTTCCGGAGACGATGCTCAGAGATTTGGTTGCGAAATATCTGGTGAGATAGAATAAATGGGATAAAAAACAGAAAACGGCAGTTTCTTTGATAATACTTTTCTATTGTCTTCATCAATTATGGGGATAAAATCATACATAGTGCAATGTACTTGTTGTATATTAGCTATATTAACGAAGCAACAAACTTTGCAGAAAGCCTAGGTGGTGGTATCGATACTAAGGATTGGGGACATGAGAAGGATGAAGATGAGATAGAATGGATAAGACGATGTTTGCGACAGGCAACGAAGATGGTGAAGCCAATAATAAAAGGAGACTAAGACGATAGAAAGCTATTAGGGAGAGGAAGTATGTCAAACACACCTCTCCATAATACTTTTAACACGAGCAAGTAGTTTTGCTATTTAACATATCAGGAACTGGCATAATCAATAATCGGGTACTGTATCTGCTTGTATCCAAACTATAATAATGCAGTATGAATTTGACTCTCAATATAAGCAAAATGCTAAATACGGCTTGATTTTATCCTTTTTACGTATGTTTTCGTTGATTTATTGTGACTTTTTCTTTTATTCCAAGATTTTTGGCTATTTTTGCAAGACAAAGTACTGTGTGTGTTATATAATCAATGTAACTTACATTAGAAATTAATTTAAAGAGATTATTATGGCAATATTTTATCCTTCACTTGAAAAAATTTCAAAGTTCAAAGTCTCAGCTACTGCTGGGGAGTGGACACTTTTAGAGTTTCTCAAGAATTGCTTAGATGATTCTTTTGAAGTCTATTTCAATCCATTTTTAAATGGTGACAGACCTGACGTGCTCATTATGAGAAAGGGATATGGCGTAATGATTATAGAAGTAAAAGATTGGAACTTAAGCAATTTTTGCTTAAACGAGAAGAAGAAGTGGATATATATACCAAATTATTCTATCGTAAAGTCACCTATTGACCAAGTCTTGAAGTATAAGAATAATCTTTATGATCTTCATGTTGAAGATTTATTGCAAATGAAGATAAGAGATTTTCGCCATTTCAATATTGTTGCATGTGCAGTTTACTTTCATTGTGCAAGTCAATATGAACTTGAGAATATGCTTATAAAGCCATATAAAGATGACAAAAAATATCAATCATTCCTAACATACAATATGGATTTTATTGGAAAAGACGGACTCAACGAAGAGGATTTTATTAATCTTCTTAAGAAACGACGCATTGTTGCAAAATATCCTTCTTGGCTATTTACGGATGTTTTGTATGAAAACTTTAAAAGATTATTATCACCAGCGGAACATTTAAAAGCAGAAGGTAAACCATATAAATATTCTGACAAACAAAAAAATATTATATATTCAACAAATTTAGAGCAAAGAGTACGTGGTGTGTTTGGGTCTGGAAAAACTACAGTCTTAGCAGCTAGAGCTGTGCAAGCATACAAACGGGCTTTGTCACGTAATAACACCCCACGTATATTAATTTTAACTTACAATATTACGCTCAAAAATTTTATTCATGACAAACTTAATCGCGTTGATGAAACCTTTCCACTGGAAAGTTTTATCATTATCAATTATCACCAGTTTATAAATGCAGAGCTCAACAATCTAAATATTGAAATGGAAATTCCAGAAGGAATGGATAAAGCTCATATATCCGACTATTTAGAAAAAATGTATTATGGGAATGTTCAATTGTTTAATGAGCATAAGAATCAAATAGTCAAATATGATGCTGTCCTCATTGATGAGATACAAGATTATCACAGATCTTGGATGGAATTTATCAAAAATTTCTTTAGAGATCCTCAAGGGGATTATGTGTTATTCGGAGATGTTAAACAAAACATTTACGGACAACCTACCCTACAGAAAGATGTTGTAACAAATGTTCGAAGTGTAAATGAATTAAAGTATTGTTTTCGTTCTGATTTTAAAGTAAGAGATCTTGCACAATCATTTCAAAAAAACGTATTTGGTGACAAGTATGATACTGATGATTTTTCAGAAAATGGAAGTTATGATTTTTTTGGTCAGCAACAGCAAAAAGAAGGCTATATAAACTATATGTATCTTCAGGACAAAGATCATATTAGATCTTTATATAATATTATACGTGGAAATATACTGAATAAAGCAGGAAATATATCTCCTAATGACATAACAATACTGGGATTTACAACAGGATTGTTCAGAACATTTGATGCTTACTACAGATATGCATGCAGAGAAAAAAACAATAGTATGCTCGAAACGATAGAAACAATGTATATGAGTAACCTCAATTATATTGGGAAAAATAATGATAAAAATCCAAACACAGGATGGTTTAACAACATTACGGAACATCTGAAGAAAAAATTGTTTATCAAAAGAACCACTCTTTATGATACTGATATAATTAAACTAAGACAGCATATTGCTATCTTATTTACACTCTATGACCTTTTTGTATCTTATCCAGAGAATTTTAGAGAAAGGTTAATTGAAGAATGCGATAAATGTGGCATTAGTATTGACGCACTAATCGCTTTCAGAAAACACTATGAAGAAATTTTAACTCAATTAAAAAAGAAGTTTATAATTCAAATTATAAGAGTATAAGAGATAACAAGAAACTCCATTTTTGGATGAATAGTGGTACCATAAAAATATCCACAATTAATTCATTCAAGGGATGGGAAAGTGAAGTCGTCTTTCTTATACTCGAACCGAAATATGACAAATCCACAACTTTTAATTTATCTTTTGATGAGTTGTTATATACTGGAATGACCCGGTGCAAACGGAGTCTAATTGTGATAAATTTCGGCAATGAAGAATATGACATGAAAATCCGCCCTTTGATAGATAACATAAATCATTATTGTTTGTCCAATAACATTGAGTGAAAAGATGAAAATCCAAGCAAAGTGGAAATCTTATAGTTGACGATTAGATTATTCTAAGCTCCAAGGAAGGTGGTGTTACCCCACCGCCTCCCACCTTGGGATTTCGTAGCAAAGGTAACAATTCTATTTCGGAAAATGTTTTATTCGACAGATAAAATGTGATTTTAAGGTCTGATTTAACATTATTAAACCTTAATTCCGCAACACTATAGTTTAACATTATTTATAAGTGCCTGAGCAACAAAAAGTTGCCCAGGATTTTGCC
>NZ_JBBNGE010000081.1:0-9101 GCF_040095255.1 Segatella sinensis
GTAAAGTCGCCCTGAAAGGGCAAAAGCTTTCAATTTCAAAGCTTTTGCCCTTTCAGGGCGACTTTTTTGTATCTGTTCTAAAACCCAGGGCGATGCCCTGGGCTAGGAGCTTTTGGGCTTTCAGCCCGTTTCAACCGTACAGTTCGTTATTTTTTAGCCTCAATGATCTCTTCAGCCCGCTTCAGCGCCTTGCTGATATGATCAGTGATGTTCTCCTTGCCGAGCATATTGTAGAAGCCCGCCTTCTCCAACTGGGCATTTACCTTTTCGCAGACACCGGAGAGAACTATCTGGATATCCTCCTTCTGACTCATCTCGCAGAGGTTGGTGAGGTTGTGGATACCGGTAGAATCCACGAATGGAACCTTACGCATGCGGATGACGCGAACCAATGGACGGTCGCCGAAGGCTGCCATCACTTCCTCAAATTTATTACCTGCTCCGAAGAAGAAAGGACCGTTGATCTCATATACCTCTACACCCTTAGGAATCGTATAGTGCTCCAGGTTGGTAGAGAGGAAATCATACTCCTTGTTCAAATCAATCTCGTCCTCAGTAACTGCCGTCACATCAGTGGTTTCGCTCATTCGCTTCATGAAGAGAAGACAGGCGATAATCAATCCTACCTCGATGGCAACGGTCAGGTCGAAGATGATGGTCAGGAAGAAGGTAATCAGGAGCACGGTAACGTCGCTCTTAGGATTCTTCATCAATGCCAGGAAACTTCTCCAGCCACTCATACCGTAAGAAACCACAACCAATACACCGGCCAGACAAGCCATAGGGATATACTTGGCGAGCGGCATCAGGAAGAGGAAGATGAGCAACAGTACCACAGCGTGGATGATACCTGCGACAGGAGTCTTACCGCCGTTGTTGATGTTGGTCATGGTACGGGCGATGGCACCGGTAGCAGGAATTCCGCCGAAGAGTGGGGAAGCGAGGTTCGCCAGACCCTGGGCAATCAACTCAGTATTAGAGTCGTGGTGGTCGCTGATGACACCGTCGGCAACGGTAGCAGAGAGCAGACTCTCGATGGCGCCGAGGATGGCGATGGTGATGGCAGGAGATACCAGACTCTTGATGGTCTCCCAGTTCATCTCAGGAACCTGGGCAGCAGGCAACTCATTGCTGATAGAGAAACGGTCGCCGATGGTCTCGATGCTCTCCACGCCGGCAAACTGCTTGAGCAGCAGCGCTACAACGGTCATCAGGATGATGGCGATGAGCGATCCCGGAATCTTCTTGCTGAACTTAGGAGTGATGGAGATGACTACCACGCTAACCACACCGATGAGGGCACACCAAGGGTCGATGGTGTCGAAACTCTGGAAATAGACACCCCATTTTTCCAGGAAGTCAGAAGGATTGGAAGCCAATGTCAAACCGAAGAGATCCTTGATCTGAGTGGTGAAGATGGTTACGGCGATACCGCTGGTGAAACCTACCACGATAGGATAAGGGATGTACTTGATGATGGTACCGAGTCGGAGCAGACCGAAGAGCACCAGGAAGAGACCTGCCATCAGCGTTGCGATGGTCAATCCCTCGAATCCATACTTCTGGATGATGCCGTAGATGATGACGATGAATGCTCCTGTAGGTCCGCCGATCTGCACTTTGCTTCCGCCGAAGATGGAGATGATGAGACCCGCTACGATGGCTGTGATGATACCCTTCTCGGGTGTCACGCCAGAAGCGATACCGAATGCGATGGCCAGAGGCAGGGCTACGATACCAACGATGATACCTGCCATGAGGTCAGACATGAATGTTTTCTTGTTGTAACTCTTCAAGCAAGAAAACAAACTCGACTTAATTGCTATTGCCTTCATTTAAAAAGTTTTGTTATATGAATTAATGTGATTTTTTGCTTCGTTATCCGAAAATCGACTGCAAAGGTACAACTATTATTTCATATAACAAAATCTTTTTTAATGTTTTTTAATTACTGCAGCTGAGTCATGTGATAACCCAGTCTTTTCAGTTCCATGGCAGCGCCCATCAGATACATTTGATGTAAAGCTGCAATGAAACCACGGAAAGCAGCCTCTGTACCAGGCTCATATCCCTGGTGGATAAGCAGGGTATAGGTGCGTGCGGCACACTCTGCTACGATGGTAGAAGTAGCCTTGTGCTCGTTCTCGTCGAGCAGCAGAACCTGGTCGAGAATATAGTCATCCATATGGTCGAAATCAATGCGGTCTCTGAGGTATTCATAAAGATTATCTACCTTGCCATACAGCTCCCAGTCCTCGTCCCAGTATTTGGCGATGGCCATGCCCACGAACATAATCCATCCCAGAGCCACGGTAGGGTATTTGCTGAACTCGCGCATGGCATCAGGCAGATAGCTTTCGCCAATCTTCGCCCACTGTTCCTCGATGTCTGGAGCATCCGGAAGCTGCTCGTCAACACGCTGTCTGCCAGTAAGGTACATACTCAGATCCTGTTTGAAGATCTCTTCTATTCTTTTGCTTTTATTTTCCATATTATTTAATCTTTATTGTCTCTAACAGTAATTGAAGGTACAAAGGTAAAACAAAAAACTCAGATAATGCCCGTTTTTTACAAGTTTTAATGCTTTCTCCCTTCCGCATATCTCCCACAGATTTCACGGATTTACTCAGATTCATGGCTTTCAAGCCAAGACCTAAAAACAGAACCATAAAGTTTCAAAAATAAGCATAAAAAGTGGGATTTGTAGCATCTTCGACTAAAATCACCTTATAAAATGCTAAAATTTTGCCTATTTATGATAGATTATCGCAATAAATTATTATTTTTGTAGGGTAAAATGCAATAATAATATGAAGTTAAATCGCATAAAGGCAGTTTTAGAGGAGAAAGTGGCAGAGCCACAGAAAGGAGAACAACAATGAACAAGGGACAGCAACACAGAGCCATGTTTGTATCGTTCTGCATAGAGCAATATGCCAAGGCAAAGAATATGGCTACTGAGGATGTGGTGAATTTGTTTGAACAATATGGCATAGCAGAGCATTTTTGTGAGTTCTACGATGTACTCCATACGCAAGGCGGTCAGTGGCTGGTTGAAGAAATTGACAAAATGATAAACGAAAGAAGAAAATGAGCAAAGTATATTCCATACGGAGAAGTCGCTGCAAGCCATTAAATTTGTAGAATCAAAAATCATCAAGATATGAGTGCAAAGATAACACAGGACAACTTGCATATGTTGCTGCCATTAAAGATAGGATGGCTTGCCCCTTGGCTCTCAGAAGACAAGGGCATAAGCCTTACGGATGCAATCAACCGTATATATCGCTCAAAACTCTATAAGAAGCTATCCACCGAAAGTACCCAATACTGGCACTTGGGACCAGTTGACTTATACAATGAGCTGAAGAAAGAATTTTAAACAGAAGAAGTTATGCCAACAGACATATCAGAGAAAGAACTCGAAACAATACTCGTCAGCTATCTTCGTGACCATCAAGGTTATGAGGAAGGCACGTCCAGCGACTCTGCGTAACCCGTCAGCTCTATTACAGCAAGGAGAAAACGGACAGCATTGACGTGGACGATGACGACATTATGATGTGTATCTTGACTCAATATCCTGCTCGGCTTTGCTTTGTAGCCAATTGGCAGAATTATGAAATATTGCTCATTCTCAACCACTTGTAGTTCATTTCTCTTATCTTCACTTTCAGTTGCTTTTGCTTAAATTGTGCACTGCTCATAACATTCCTTTGCCTTATCTGATATGTTGTAGTCTGAATATCTCTTTCTGCTTTTCTATCTCTTCCTTAAGCTGCTGCTCTGTAGGGAGATAGGTGAGATATTTAGAAGCAAATAATTGCTTGCTGTCGTGCAGGATGGAAAATCTTGCGATGTCCTGGCTGGTTTCCGAACAGAGCAGTATGCCAATGGTCGGATTGTCGCCTTCCGTGCGCTTCAGTTCATCATACATTCTCACATACATATCCATTTGTCCTACGTCCTGATGGGTGATCTTGGTCGTCTTCAAATCGATCAGTACGAAGCATTTCATCAGGTAATTGTAGAATACCAGGTCTATGTAGTAGTCCTGGGTATCGGTGATGATGTGCTGCTGTCGCTCTACGAAGGCATAGCCTTTGCCCATCTCCATCAGAAACTTCTGAAGATGGGTGATGATGGCACTCTCCAGTTCGCTTTCCGAGAAGCTCATGTCACGGGATAAGCCCAGGAATTCTGTCACCATTGGCGACTTGATGAACATGGCTGGTGAGTCTGCGTATCCTTTTGTAAGAGTTTTCATCTCGTTCTCTACTTCATCTTTGTGCTCATTGCTGGTTTGCAGAAGACGATAATAGTATTGGGAGGCAACATTGCGGTCGAGGGTTCTTGTGCTCCACATTTGCTCTGACGACTCCTTTAAATACCATAGGCGAGCTTCTGCATCTGTAACCCTTAAAATGCTCTTCAGATGGGTCCAAGTAAGATTTTGCACGCGCGCGTGCAAAATCTCCCAATCAGGAAAATATTGGTATAATTGCTTGAAATAGGCAAGGTTACGAACGCCATAGCCGGAGCCGAACTCTGTTGTCAACTGCTGAGATATGGACTTGATGAGCTGTATTCCATAATCTGCACGCTGCTTGCCCAGTTGCTCTTCTTCAACAATACGTTTGCCAATTTCCAAGTTTGAGCGTATCAAGGCCTCGTTGATAGATTGATACGCCTTGCTTCTTGCTCGTGTGATGATGGTTCTGATATCATCTATGATATGAGCATCAATATTAGCTATCTTGTCATTCATATTCCTGTATATTTTATGCTTTTTCGTGCAAATTTAATAAAAATGTAGAAGATGGGCAAATCTTGATGGCAGAAAATCGCATAAATGGCAGCATTTTCTAGATTTATACGAAAAGCCCCAACCTTATGCGGGACATAAGATTGGGGAGTGAAAATGAAAGTATGATGAGAGTACGGAAATTTAGATGTGGAAATGAATGCTGGAGAGCCACTTCTTGACATTGAAAGATGGACACTCCTTGTGAACGCCAGGGAGATCTCTATGACCCAGGATCTCGGCTTCAGGATAGTCGGTGCAGAGACTCTTCAGAAGCTCTCTCATCGCAGCCTTCTGGGCTGGCGTGCGGGTGTCGGCAGGATGACGTACGGGAATATGTAATTACAGATGAAAAGAAAGTGTGAAATGAGGGTGGATAAATATGTTTTTGCAGAAAAAGTAATAGTTGAGCGTAAATAATAAGAGAAATATTTGGCAAATTGCTTTTTTAGTCGTACTTTTGTAGGCAAGTATCAATTAGAAATGACATATGAATATAACGTCGATAACTTTCAATAATTTCCGTTGCTTCGGAGAATATCACTTGCAGTTCAAACCAACTGTAAACTTACTGTTTGGTGTGAACGGTTGTGGTAAGACTTCTATCCTGCGTGGTCTAAAGATAGCAATGAGCTCATTTTTCTCAGGTTTTTCCGATAGTAACACTCGTTTTATTGGAATCTCTAATGATGATTTTATGAGCGAGGTGCATGATGGGGTAGAGTCTTTAGAACGACAAGTGATTATATCCTACGATTTTGCGGAGTTTCAAAATATGATTCTGAGTCGAACAGGCAAGAAAAATCGTACAGCAATTTCTGGCATCAAGCCTTTGCGTGATTATACTCATTCGTTATATCACGATCTTTCAACAGAAGATGATGGGAGTATAGCCCTACCACTTTTCGCTGCTTTCTCAACAGAAGACATTCACAGTAGCCGCAAGTTAGATCGTTCTATCTTCTGTAAATATTACCAGCCTCGTTCGTTCGGTTATTACGAATGTTTGCAGGGGGATGGATTCTTTGATTATTGGATGCATCGATTGCTCATCCTGCAAGAAGGACAGAAGTCGCTTAACGAAATTGAAGTTGTGCAGTGCGCAATAGGAGAAGCTTTGGGGGATAGTGGTTGCAATATTATCAGAAATGTGTCTATACGTCCATTGCAGAAGACAGTCTATTTTCATTTTGTTGATGGTCGAGAGATTGACTCACGAAATTTGAGTGATGGTTACAAGAGGCTTGTGAATATTGTAACAGACTTGTCTGTACGTTGTTATATTCTGAATGGCAAGAAATACGGTATGGAGTGTTGTCATGAGACGCGGGGAGTTGTGCTGATAGACGAAGTGGATTTGCATCTGCATCCGGAATTACAGTCGGTAGTTTTGCAATCCCTTCATCGAACTTTCCCTAAAATTCAGTTCATAGTTTCTTCTCATGCTCCAATGGTGTTGTCGAGTGTAGAGACTAATGATGATAATGAAGTGGTTCATCTGCAATATCAGAATGGTAATTATACTGCTGAGCCAATTGTGACTTATGGTATGGATGCCTCTACGATTCTAGAGACTTATATGGGCAAACGCTCCCGTGTGGCAGAGGTGGAAGAAAAATTGAAACATCTCTTTGCTTTAATTGATGAGGAGAAGTTTGCTGAGGCAAAGTCGGAATTGGGCTCAATGCGTGAAAAGTATTCTGACACAATTCCAGAGCTATCACGTGCCGAGTCAATGTTGTTATTTCTTGAAGATTAGAGGAATATGAATATAAGAAAATCAGCAGAACCCAAGGAGTGGACAAAATACAAGAATATTCCTGGGGTGCAGTTCAGCGGTATTCCTGCACTACAGGAATCTCTGTATCGTGAGCAGGGCTATTTATGTGCCTATTGTGAGCGTCGAATTCCTGTAAGGGATAAAATGTCCACCGAGGACCATCGTATAGAGCATTGGCATTGTCGTGATAAATATCCTGATGAAGTTTTCAGCTATGGAAATCTGCTGATGTGCTGTCCTGGCCAGATAGGGGGTGGAGAAAGTCATTGTGATGTAAGGAAAGGTAACGATATTATCGAGTGGTCACCTCTCAAAAAGGAGTGTACTGATAGTATTAGATATAGCTCTGATGGCACAATTTTGTCAAGCAATGCAAGATGGGATAAGGAACTCAACGAAAAGTTGAATTTAAATCATGAAATTTTGAAGCGTAATAGGGAGCAGACTCTACGAGGAGTTATTGAAGGAATAAACTCCAAAAGAGGAAAAGGTGTTTCGTGGACGCAGAAAGATGTTAAGGAGCAACTAGAAAAGTGGTCTAATAAGCATGATGATGGTAATGGTCATGCTGTCTATTATCCTTTTCATGGCATTGTCGTTTGTTTTCTTAAGAAGAAATTGGCAACGCTGAGCAAAAAAGGAGTATAATGCGGTCGGATAAAGGTCACGCAGATTTGGCTTTCCCTTCGGCCGCCGATTTTCAATTCGCAAATGACGCAGATTTTTGACCTATGCCCCAACCTTATGTGCGGGGACATAAGATTGGGGGGGGGAAAGAGAGATGAGTACGGAGAATTATATGTGGAAATGAATGCTGGAAAGCCACTTCTTGACATTGAAACATGGACACTCCTTGTGAACGCCAGGGAGATCTCTGTGGCCTAGGATCTCGGCTTCAGGATAGTCAGTGCAGAGACTCTTCAGAAGCTCTCTCATCGCAGCCTTCTGCGCTGACGTGCGGGTGTCGGCAGGACGACCATTGGCATCCAGACCACCCTCGTAACAGATGCCGATGCTGTGGGCGTTGTAATGACGGGCATGAGCTCCAGGCTCCGACTCCGGACGGCACGGATAAATCACTCCGTCCTTCGTGATGTAATAGTGATAACCGATGTCACGGAAACCACGCGCTAAATGACACGCCTCCAACTCGCCTACCGTGAAGTCCTGGGTAACTCGGGTGGCACTGCAGTGGATGACGATTAAATTGATCTTTCTGTTCTTGATCATAGGCAACTCTTGTTAATGATTACTGAATACTGATTAAAGAAAACTGATTACTGAAAACTGATTACTGATGATGGATTCATTACAGTCCCTTGCAGCTCTGCACACAGACGGCAGAAGCAATGGCGGTAAGTACTGTGATGATAAGATTGATGATCTTCTTGATGGTTTCTTTTCTCATGGTCTGATGATTTACTAAAACTTGATTTACAAAAACTTGATTCAACTGAAATGTTCATAACTAGGGAGATGTCCTAAGAAGGAAGCCCTATCACCCAGACACCCGTTCAGAGCTTGCTTTTGATGATTGTTGCAGATGATTCCTGCCTCTTGATGCTCTCGGAATGCCCCTGACGCCATACGGCTCCCTTCTTTCAGATTTTACTATTCTCGGCTACAAACTTACGTTGTCGTCACCGCCTCCATCTGTAGTTCCGCTATCCGTGGTTCCACCGCCACCTTCAGTCTGGCTGCCACCACCTCCGGTAGTCTGGCTGCCACCACCTGATGGGTTATCCTTGCCGGTATCATCCGGATTCACCGGATTCACCGGATTTCCCGGATTCCCCGGATTCTCCGTTGCAGGAGCTGCCAGATTGATGAGCTTGATAGAGGTGTCAAGATTCTCGGTCTTGAGCTCGCCAGTGGCTCTGGCTCTCAACTTCAATCCCAGGATGTACTTCCCCACGTTGTAGTTCTCCTTGGTAGGTGCACCGCCCTTCACCTTCAGTCCGAGGGAGAAAATAGCGATGTCGGCAAATTTTACATTTTTACCCAAGAGGAGCAACTCCTTGGTGCAGGCTGCTGCATCGGTCAGCATACCGAGGATGGCGCCCTTGCTGTAAGGGGTGTTGTGGCTAGCCATGTGAGCGGCGAGCTCTTCGAGTCCGATGGTTTCATCGGATACTACTCGTGGAAACCATTTGCCGCAAGCTTCGGCAATCTTCTGGTTCGTGTTCTGGTATAAGACAATTCTGATCATAACGTTTAAATGGTTAAATTATTAAAGTTAATCGGCGCTGCGCATTGCCCGTGGTTCTTTCTGAATCACAATGCAAAGATACAACATTCTGAATCCGCCATTCACGGTTTCTCACGTTTACTCACGATTTCTCACTGATTTTCACGTCTTTTTCTGAAGATAAGCCCGGAAGAATGATTTTCTTCCTATGGCTCGCCCAGATAGTCGAAGATGTAAGCTACCTGTATCGGGCTGAATTCCTTCGACCATTTGGTGTAGCCGCTCTTCACCAGAGCATCGTGGAGAGGCTTGCAGCGGTTGATCCATCT